>NZ_RAWQ01000140.1:0-28656 GCF_003668965.1 Corallococcus sp. AB030 | reverse complement strand
GCGCGCGGGGGCGTGGGTGGCGGACGCACGGCGAAGTCCTGGAGGGCGGCGGCGCCCCAGGGCACCTCCACGGTCGCGACGCGGGGGACCACCTGGCTGGACGTCGGCAGGCTGCGCGGATCCACCTTCAGCGCATGGCGGCCGGGGCGAAGGTGCGGGCCGCCGATGAGGTCCGGCACGCGCGAGTCCACGCCGGTGAGGTGGTAGCGGCCGAAGGCATCGGTGCGCACCTCACGGCCAGTGGCCAGCACCAGGCGCACGTCCGCGAGCCCGGGTTCGTCGGGCCCACAGAGTCCATCTCCGTCCACGTCCACGCAGACGCGCCCGGCGATGGTCGACGCCTGCGTCGGCAGGTCCGACGACAGCGACTGCGCGGACGCCACGGACGACAGCAGGAGCAGCGCGAGCAGGAAGCCCGCGGTGGTACCCGGACCCAAGGCCCTCCGCGACACCCCAGCCCTCAAGGCCGCACCTCTTCCACCGCCGTCACGCCGGTGCGCACGTCCGCCACGGACACGCTCACGGGGCCCTTCGCGCCATGCACGGTGAAGCGCGTGAGCCCATCCTGCACGGACTGCTCACCCCGCTCGCCCTCGGACAGCGCGACGTGCACCGGGCGGTCGCGCAGCACCTGCCCGCTCGGGTCCTCCACCCAGCAGGTCACCCGGGGGCCCTCCACGCGCACCCGCACGTTGACTGGCAGCGGCGGCGCCAGCTTCACCCGCTCCACGACAGGCGCGGGCACCAGCGGCGCGGACTCCGGGAACACCGGTCCCTGGGGGGCCAGTACGTGCACCGTGACGTCGAGCCCCGGCCACACGTCGTGCGACACGCGCACCTTGCCGGTCACCAGCCCGCCCACGAACACCGTCCCGTCCTCCCCCGTCACCCGCGCCGCGCCGTTCACCCGCAGCGGCTGACGGGGCACTGGCCAGCCTGCCAGGTCCACCACGCCCGCGACGAGTTCCGTGTCCTGCCGCCACACCGCGATCCGCGCGGGCTCCATCCCGAGCGGACCGTACGCGCGCACCGTCACGTCCGCGTTCACCTGATACCCGTTCTCCGGAACGGTCCACGGGACCGTGAACGTGCCAGGAGGGGACTCCACCGCCGGCCCCGTGGTCCACTCGGCCGGGGTCAGCACCACCTTCGCCTCCGGCCGGGGCTGCCCTGCCGCGTCCCGCGCCGCCACCACCACCCGCGCCACCGACCCCACGTGCACCACCGGCTCGGACAGCGACACCGTCACGTCGCGCACCGCGCCCTGCACCAGCTGCATCGGCAACGACTCGCGCGACCCCGGGCCCCGCTGCGGCCACGCCGCCTCGATGCGCTCATCCGCCGCGAGCGTGCGCGGCGCCGTGTAGCGCCACTCCAGCATGCCGTTCGCGTCGCGCCGGGGCCCTTCCAGCCGGCCGTGCTTCGCCTTCACCGTGACGCGCGCATCCGCGACGGGCTGCCCCTTCGGATCACTCGTCGCGCACAGCAGCCGGGCCTGGGACACGCCGTCGGCGGGCAGCCGCTGCGGGTTGAGCACGCACGCCAGGCCATCCGTGGGCGGCAGCTGGAGGTCGATGCTGATGCGCTCCACGTGGCCGGATTCGTCCTTCACCTCGCCACGGGCCAGCGGGTAGCCGGGAGGCACCACCAGCGGCAGCACGAAGCGCCCGGCCGCGTCCACCGGCACGGGCCCGAAGCGCGTCCCCGCCACCTCCAGCGACACCTGGCCTCCGGGTTCGCTCTTGCCGGGCAGGTTCACCGACGACGCCAGCGGCACCAGCAGCCGCCCGTACGCCCCATGCACCGACTGTGGATGCGGCCACGCGGACAGCGCCACCAGGATGGCCGCCTCGGGCAGGCGCGTCGGAGGCAGCACGTAGCGAGCGGTGTACGTGCCCGGCCCGGTGTGCTTGAGCCCCTCCAACTGTCCGGTGCTCGCGCGCAGCACCGGCGGCGCGCCGCTGTCATCCGGCGTCCCGTCCGGCCGCAGGCGCTTCACGGTGAGCGTCGCCTCCGTGTCGCGCCCCTTCACGGGCAGCGCGGGTTCCAGCGACAACTCCATGTGGCTCGCGGGCGGCCCCACGTCATAGCGGGCCTGGGCCTCCTCGCCGTCCCCCTTCACGCGCACCACCACCTCGCGCGCCTGGGCCTTCGGCACCACGACCCAGGTGCGCAGCGGCGGAGCGTCCGGTCCGGGCTTGAGCTCCGCGCCCTCCGCCGTCACCGACGACGGAGTGAACGCTACCGGCCGACCTCCGGCGTCCCGGCGCACCACCGCGACCGTGAAGCCCTCTGGAGGCACGGGCACGTCCGGGCCGAGCAGCTCCAGCGAAGCCGCCCAGACCGGGGCACAAAGCAAGACCATCGCGGAGAGCAGGAGACGTTCCAGGGCTTCCCGACTCTACAAGGCCCTCCGCCGGGACTGCACCACTTTGGTGCCGCAGGCCGTGCGAAGGGGCTCTCCGTCGGGCCCGCGGACATTTCCGTCAAACCACCCCACCCGCCATGTGAGGTCCTCCGCGTAGGACCCGCAGACCGACCCGGTGGATCAGGGAGGATCCCAGATCCCTCCGGCGTCGACCTCGATTGTCCCCGGCCTCTTCCGCGAAGGCGGAGGAGGAGGCGGCGGCGGGACCAGGGTCAATTCGTGCTGCTCGTCCTGGCGCGCGCCGCCCACGCCCACGGCGGCCACCTTGACCAGGTTGGAGCCCTCCGCGAGCGGAACGTCGAGCTTGAACGTCCCAGCCTCGTTGGCGAACACGCTGACGCCGTCCACCGTCACCCGGTTGAACGGATCCGTGCGGCCGACAACGGTGACCTCGCGCTGGCGCTGCTCGCCCGTGGGCCACTCCATCTTCAGGAACACGGTGCTGGGGATGGGCTCCGGATCAGAGAGCCCCTTGCCGGGGCGGACGATGGACCGCTGGCCGGCGCGGACGATGACGTACTTGCCCTCCTTGTCGGACAGCTTCACGTCACCTTCACGCGTGCCCACGCTCACGGTGCCAGTCCCGTTGTTGCTCATGGTGAAGGTACCCTGCGAGGTGCTGGCCTCCGCGTTGCCGTTCTTCGCCTTCAGGACGAAGGTATGGCGCACGTTGGGACGGCCTCGCACGGTGGCGGTGGCCAGACCGCTGCTCAGCATCACCTTCGACAGCTCGTTCGAGATCTCCTCCACGGAGATCTCCGTCTCGGCCTCCATGCGCAGCTCCACGGACTCGCCGTTGAGCAGCACCGCCCAGGATCCGCGGCCGGTGCGCACCACGTCCGTGGGACGCAGCGGCATGTCCTTGCGGGCGGGCTCCCAGGCGCCGGCCTCGCCGTGCTTCACGTCCACGGTTCCTTCGAAGGAGCTCAGCACCAGCTCCACGGCCTTCTTCGCCTCCGCCTCCGCATCCGTGACGACGCGGCGGGGCGGCTCGGGCGGCGGCAGCGGCGCGGGAGGCTCCCGCAGGAAGACGAACCAGCCCACCGGCAGCGCGGCCAGGATGAGCACGAGCCCGATGAGGAACGGAGCCTGTCGCCTGTGGGATGGAGAAGCAGCCATGCGAAGGTCCTAGCTACCACACGCGGCGGGCGTCATGCCCGGGGCAGCACCACGGTGAACCGGGCTCCCTGCCCTTCTTCCGAGCGGACCTCCAGCGTCCCCCCGGCCTCCGTGACGATGCGCCACGCGACGCTCAGTCCCAGGCCCACATTGGACCAGATGTCCTTGGTGGTGAAGAAGGGCTCGAAGATGCGCGGCCGGATGTTCTCCGCGATGCCCCTGCCGGTGTCCTCCACCTCCAGGGTGCACATCCCGTCGCGCTCCCCGGTACGCAGGGTGAGCCGCTTCACCGGCGTCTTCAGCATCGCGGTGCGCGCGTTGGACAAGAGCGCCAGCACCACCTGCGACAGGTGCCCGGGGTCCGCCTTCACGCGAGGCACCTCCACGCTCAGCTCCGTCACCAGGTCGATGCCCTCCCCGCGCGTCTGGTTCTCCGTGAGGCTCAGCGCGTCGCGAACCACCGCGTTCAGGTCGATGGGCCGCAGGTCCGGGCGCTCGCGCTGCTGGGAGAAGCGCAGCAAATTCTGGGTGATGTCCTTGCAGCGCTTGGCGCTCTGCTCGATCTTGCGCAGCGTTTCGAAGTCCACGTCATCCGCCTCGCGGTCCAGGAGCAGCAGCTGCACGTTGCCCAGGATGCCGGCCAGCGGGTTGTTGATTTCGTGCGCCACGCCCGCGCCCAGCTGGCCCACCGCCGCCAGCTTCTGCGCCTCCACCAGTTGCAGCTGCGCCGCGCGAAGGTCCGCCGTGGCCTCTTCCACCCGGACACGCAAATCGTCGTTCCAGCTCATCAACCGCGAGCGAGACGCCTCCAGCTCCGCGCCCATGCGGTTGAAGGTGGACGCAAGCTCGCTCAATTCGTCCTGACCCTCCACGCGAAGGCGGCGCTCCAGCTCTCCTCGGCCATAGGCCTCCGCGCCCTGCACCACGTCCGCGAGCCGCCGGTCCAGCCGCCGGGTGAAGAGCGCACCCAGCGCCAGGAGCACCACCAGCGCGCCCGCCACGGATGCGAGCACCGTGGTGCGCAGCTCCCGCACGGGCGTCAGCGCCAGGGCCTCGTCCTCCGTCACGACGACGCCCATCTCCAGCGTGTTCACCCACGCCACGCTCACCCTGCGCGCGGGGTCCTTCAGCTGGAAGCTGCGCCCGCCTTCCGCGCCCAGGGCGGACTCCAGCGCGGTGCGAAGCTCCGGCTCCAGCGCCGCCATGCGCCGCGCGGGCTGGGAGCTGGCCACGACGCGCCCTTCGGCGTCGACCACGTCCAGCCGCTGTCCGTCAATCGCGCGCCGCGCGAGCAGCGCCTCCAACTGCGTGAAGACGAGCTCCGCGATGGCGTAGGGCGCGTCCTCCGAGGCCCCCAGCTTCACCGCCACCGCCACGGCGGCCACGCCCGAGCCCGGGTGCACATACGCGCTGCCCAGCGCCGCCTGGCCCTTGCCACCGTCCCGGAAGTTCTCCACCGGCACCGCGTGCGCCAGCTGACGGACGTTCGCGGCGTCGAAGGCGGGATGGCGCTCCAACGGCTCCGCGCTCCGGAACACGGAGGGCCCCAGGGGCTGCCCGTTCGAGTCCGCCTGGATGACCGCGCTCACCGAGGTGGACTGGCCATACAGGAGCATCAGCATGCCGCGCACCTCTTCGGGCGTGGCGCGCTCCCAGGGCAACAGCTCCGCGGAGCGGGCGAGGCCGTTGACGACCTCCATCAGGCTCGCCTCCACGGCCTCGGCGGTGGCGGTGGCGAGCGCGCGCTGCTGCTCATCGATGCGCTGGGCCAGCGCGTGCTCCGAGCGCGACAGCAGCAGGAAGCCGACGATGGCCAGGGGCAGCACCGTCGCGGCGAGCATGAAGAGGACGAGCTGCTGGTAGAGCCTCATCCGGTGACGGACCGGACCACGCGCTCTAAGTCGCTGCGCAGGAAGACGGAGCCAGGGATCGCCTTGGCCCGCTTCTTCATGTCCGCGGCCCGGCGCGCCAGCTCCGCGTGGTCATGCGCCACGCCGTCCGTCATCACCGCCACCACGGACACGCTCATGATGGGGAACTCGCGCTTCTCCCCGAAGCGGTCCTCCGCCTCGATGTGGCCGCGCTCCCGGTCCTGCCGGTCGTAGTAGAGCGGGATGATGCGGTCGAACTGCTCGATGGCCCGCTGGCACACCCGGTCCACGGACTCCACGGAGGTGATGAAGACGAAGTCGTCGCCGGCCACGTGGCCCAGGAAGTCCCCCGGGCCGCCTTCCTGCTGGAAGACCTCCCGCATCAGGTCACCCGTCTGGCGCACCACGCCGTCCGCCTTCGCGAAGCCGTAGTAGTCGTTGTAGGCCTTGAGGTTGTCCAGGTCCAGGTAGCAGAACGCGAACGGCTGGCGCGCGGCCAGCCGGCGCTGCACCTCCCGCTCGATGGCGGTGGAGCCCGGCAGCTGCGTGGTAGGCGACGAGGACAGCTCCTGCTCCTTGCGCCGCAGCATGCTCTCCACGCGCGCGCCCAGCTCCAGCGCGTCGAAGGGCTTGGTGATGTAGTCGTCTCCGCCCAGCTTCAGCGCGCGGACCTTGGACGACGTCTCCGTGCGAGCGGAGATGAAGATAACGGAGATGTGGCCACTGGCGCGCTCGGCCTTGATCTCCTCCAGGAACGCGAACCCGTCGCCGTCCGGCAGCGTGACGTCCAGAAGCACCGCGTCCGGCCTGCGCTCGCGCAGGGAACGCCGGCCCTCCTCCACGGTGTGCGCGACGCCGACCTCGAAGCCCAGGCCTTCCAGCACCTCGCGGCAGATGGAGGCGATCTTCGCGTCGTCGTCCACCACCAGCACGCGACCGTGCTGTGCCCCAGCGCGGCCCCGCGCCAGCGAGTCCACCGTGGCCAGCAGCTTGTCGCCAGCCAGGGGGCGCACGAGGAACGCGTCCGCGCCGGCACGGAAGGCGCGCTGGCGCTCGTCGAACGCGGAGGTGAGCAGCAGCGGCGCGCGGCGCGTCTCCGGATCATTCCGGAGGATCTCCGCCAGCCGCAGGCCGTCCACGTCCGGCAGCCGCACCGACACCAGCACCACGTCCGGGTGGAGGTTGCGAGCGGCGGACAGGCCTTCTTCCGCGGAGCCCGCCAGGCGCACGCGGTAGCCCCGGGCGCCGAGCAGCGCCTTCATGATGTGGCCCACCTCGGGCTCGCCCTCGATGATGAGCACCTTGCCGCGAGAGTCCGCGCGGATGGGCTGCGGCGACGGCAGGAGCGTGTCCACGGTCGCCTGCGACAGCACGTCCTGGGGCGGCTCCGTGGGGAGCACGGCGATGAAGCGCACGCCGTTGTGGGACGGCTCGGACCAGATGCGGCCGCCGTGGGCCTCCACGATGTTGCGGCAGATGGGCAGGCCCAGGCCGGTGCCGCGCACGGTGCGGTTCGCCTGGGTGCGGGCCTGCTCGAAGCGGTCGAAGATGCGCTCCAGGCTCTCTTCCGGAATGGGGTCGCCGCTGTTCCAGCAGGAGAGCACCACGTAGCCGGGCAGGCTGGACGTGGCGCGCAGCTCCACGCGCACCTCGCCGCCATCCGGCGTGAACTTCACCGCGTTGTTGAGCAGGTTGTTGAGCACCTGGTTCACGCGGTTGGGGTCCACCATGGCGCGCAGCGGGTGCTGGGGCAGCAGGGGCACCACGCGGATGCGCTTCTCCGCGAAGGCGGGCCCGTACTTCTCCACCACGCGCTGGACGAGTTCCTCCAGGTAGATGCGCTCGAAGCTCATCTTCAGCCGGCCCTGCGCGTACTTCGACAGGTCCAGCAGGTCATCCACGATGCTGTTGAGCTTCTCCGCGGAGTCCTTGGCGAGCGACAGGTAGCGGTGCTGCCGCTCGTTGATGTCCCCCGCCATCCGGTTGAGCACCAGGTCCAGGGCGCCGGTGATGGAGGTGAGCGGCGTGCGCAGCTCGTGGCTCACCATGGAGACGAAGGTGTCCTTGCGCTCCTCCAGCCGCTTCTGGTCGGTGATGTCGCGCAGCACCACGCACACGCCGCGCAGGGTGCCGCGCGCGTCGTTGACGGGCGTCACGGTGGTCTGCACGGTGCGCTCGAAGAGCTTCACGTCCTCGCGCAGCACCTGGTGGCCGCTGTACTCCAGGTTGCGGACCAGCTGGAACGGCTGGAAGCCCAGGCGCTCCTCCAGGAGCCGGTTGGAGGGCCCCTCCCCTTCCTCCCCCGCGTGCAGGATGCGGCGGGCCGCGGGGTTCATCACCACGATGTCGTTCTTCTCGTCGGTGAGCACCACGCCGTCCGCCATGGACGCGACCATGCGCTCCATGCGGTGGCGGGCCTCTTCCTCCGCGGAGCGCAGCGACTGGATGGCGTCCGCCGTCTGGTTGGCGAGCACGTCCAGCAAGAGCCCGTCGTCCTCCGTGAACGCGTCCGCGCGGTGGGAGAACAGCGACAGCATGCCCACGGGCTTCCCAGCCGCGGTGAGGTTCACCGTGAGCTGGTTGGGGTAGACGACGGGGGACGCGGAGTCCTTGGTGGTGGTGCCGGTGACGCGGGTGATGACCCGGTCCTCCGGCAGCGTCAGGCCGCTGCTCTTGCGGTACGCGCCGAGCATGGACTCCTTGACGCCCAGCAGCGCCTCCTCGCCCACGTTGCCCACGCAGCGCAGGCGCAGCGTGGCGCCCCGCTGCCCGTCCGGCGCGATGAGGGCCGCGCCGCAGTCGTACGGCAGCACACGGGCCACGGCGGTGAGCACGCGGTCGATGATGGCGTCGTAGCTGGCCGGGTCGTTCGCGCTGGCGCGGCTGACCTCATAGAGGACGAAGAGGGCCTCCACCCGCTGGTGCAGCTGGCGGATGAGCTTCTCCTTGTCCTTCTTGAGCTGGGCGAACTCCACCGCGTTCTTCACGGTGATGAGCAGGTCGTTCACGTCCCAGGGCTTGGTGACGTAGCGGTACACCTGGCCCTGGTTGATGGCCGCGATGATGTCCTGCGGGTCCGTGTAGGCGGTGAGCAGCAACGTGGTGACGTCGATGCCCTCCGCCCTGGCGGCGTTGACCAGGTCGATGCCGGTCATCTCTGGCATGCGCTGGTCCGTGACGAGCACGTCCACGGACTCAGTACGCAGGATTTCCAGGGCTGCCTTGCCGTGGGGAGCGGTGAGGACGCGGTAACGTCGCTGGAACATCCGGCTGAGGATGTCCAGGACGTCGGCCTCGTCATCGACGAAGAGCAGCGTGTGGCGGAGGTCGGACACGGCGGTGCCAAGTGTACGCCGAGATCAACGCACCTCCTCAAGCCGCGAGAAGGTCGGGCGGGGGGCAGCACGGCGGGTATGGGTGGGGGTACTGAACAGATTGACTCTACACGTATGTTCAGGGAGCATGGGGCACTGAAATTCTGTTGCCCATCACCGCCAGAGCAGGCGGGCGACCGAGCGAAGGAGTGCGGCCATGGAAGAGCTCACGGAGCGCCAGCGCGAAATCCTGACCTTCATCGTGAAGGAGTCGGAGGTCCGAGGCTTCCCCCCGACCATCCGGGAGATTGGGGAGCACATGGACATCCGGTCGACCAACGGGGTGAACGACCACCTGAAGGCCCTGGAGCGCAAGGGCTACCTGACCCGGGGCGAGCAGCAGAGCCGCTCGCTGGTGCCCACCAAGCGGGCGAGGCTGCTCCTGGGCCTGGGGATGAAGAGCCGGGAGTCCGGCATGATCGAGATTCCCCTCCTGGGCAAGGTGGCGGCGGGTGCGCCGGCGCTGGCGCAGGAGCACATGGAGGACTCGGTCAAGATCGACAGCTTCCTCCTGGGCGGGGTGAACGGCCGGGAGGTCTTCGCGCTGAGGGTCAAGGGCCAGTCGATGATCGACGACGGCATCCACGACGGGGACTACCTCTTCGTGAAGAAGACGCCGTCGGCGCAGCCAGGTGAGATTGTCGTGGCGCTCATCGAGGACGAGGCCACGGTGAAGCGCTACTACCCGGAGCAGGACCGCATCCGCTTCCAGCCGGCGAACGCGACGATGCAGCCCATCTACGTGAACCGCACGGACTTCCGCTCCACGATGATTTTGGGGCAGGTCGTGGGCGTGTACCGGAAGCTGCAGGGCGGCCGGACCTAAAGCAGCTCGTGGCACTTCCGCCCGGGCAACGTGAGCCCGGGCGGGAGGCTTCAGCGGACGGGACAGGCGCCGCAGTCGATGCGACCAGGCGGTGTGCCGTTGACCGGCGCTCTCAAGCGGTCGTCTCAGCAGCTGACGCGAATACTTCGGCAGGCGTTCGCCATCTTGAGCAGCGTCAGCCCCACGCTGTCTCCCAGGACGAACAGCGGCGGACTGATGCTCTTGGGAAAGAACAGGCCCGAGTTCGCGACATCCATGCGGATCAGCAGACCGTCCTCGATGATGACCCGCTGACCATTGCGCCAGACGGGAAAGCCTTCGGCGATGTGCACGCGGTCCATCCTCGGCGCGCTCCGTCACGGCATGACAATCAGACTTCGGTGAACCGCATTCCCGTGGCGCGGATGCGTTCCAGCGCGAGCTTGATGTCCTCGGAGACGATCAGGGCGATGGACCATCCCCACGTCCGGAATACCTGCACATCGCCGACCTGGGCTGGGTCGATGCGCATGCCGTCAACGTCGCGATACTGGCCCACCCGGTCCGGCCGGCCATCTTGAGGCGTCCACCGGATTACCTCGTCGGACGCTTCGTCATCAATGCAGCGAATGAGGCGAGTCACCACGAGAATGGCGTACGGCGCTTCGCGCCCCTGGACGGCCACGGGCACAAGTTGGATGTCCTGCTCCGCCAACTCTGAAAAAACGGCTGCGACACGCCCACTGACCACAGGCGTACTGAAGCCAGCTAGAGAGAAGTCGATGGTCGTTCCTGGATGCTCCACGGGAACAAGCAGCTCATGTTGCGGAGGAACGGGTCGACCCTCCCTGAATATCCAGGGGTCTTCGACCTCGTGCCCACCCGCATCCAGGGGAATGCCCAGCTCCCATCTCCCGGGCAGGGTGACGTCATCAAGTAGGCGATAGTAGCGCCGTGGCATGGATGGCTCCGGATTCACTCGCTTCTCATCAGCAGCTTGTGGAGGCCTGAGCCATGCGTGGTGGCCTCTTGTGCCAACTTCCTGAGCTCACCGACGAGAGCTTCGCGGCACTGCTCGACGCTGCGACACCCGCGCGTCGCCTCTTCCAGCCGGTCGTAGACGCGCTGATGGTACCGCTGAGGATGGGGGCCGCGATGTCCCGGGACTTCGACAACGTTCTCCGGGTCCTTCAGTTCCATCCCAGCCTTCTTGAAGATGCGCTGGAAACGGGGCGTCCACGGTCCCCCGCGCTGCGTGGAAACGTTGTTCCTGATGGTCGCGAGGTGATGCTTCTGACTGTCGCCCCGCGACGACATGGCGACCGCGTTGGGCGCCAAAGCGATGGTGAAGCCATCCGCGGTCATGGCCACGGACCGCACGCCACCCATGCCCGCGTAGGTGTAGCCAGCCTGGGCCTCCACCGCGATCGCTGCCTGCGCTGAGCCCGGGAGCATCGGAGTTTTCGCCGCGAGTCCCACCGTGTTGCCCACCGCCGCGGTGGCCAGCATCACGAAGACCCGTGCGGCGTTCTTCCCCAGCACCTTTCCGTAGCCCTCCCCTGCTTCGCGCAAATCGTCGAACGTCAGCGCGCGGTCCGCCTGCTTCACCAGCGTCAACCACCCGTCCAGCAGCCCCCACACCGTGTCCACGCCCAGGTACGCGATGGCCGTCGCGGTCATCAGCGCCGAGATGCCCTTCGACACGGGCTCGGGCAATGACCACAGAAGCAGATACACGGTGACGGAGGCCGTCACGGTGGCCAGGACCGCTTGCGGATTCACCACGCCCCGCAGCGCCTCCGCCGTCTCCTCCCACACGGAGTCCATCGCCAACGCCAGGGCCAACGCATACCGCCCGTCGCTTCCGAGCAGCGGGCCTTCCTCCAGCAACGACAGACAATCCCGCCCTTGCTTCTTGCGCTCGCACCACCGCCCGTAGGCACGCGCCAGCTCCGCCGACGCATCGTCCAGCAGGTGCAGCTCCCGCGCTTCCGCTTCCCCCAGGGGACGGATCCGATGCGTGCTCGCCTCGTAGCCGAACACGCCACTGCGTTCAGGCATGCCGAACAACGTCCGCGCGTCTCGCAGCGGATGCGCGAACGGACGAACCTCCCGCGCGAACTCCGACACAGCATTCTTGAACTCGCCCTTCGTCAGCTCCGCATCCTCCAGCGGAGCCTCCTCCTCCACCTGGGGCGTCACGAGCACAGGCTCCGCACGCCCCGTGTCCAGGCGCACGACCCGGCCGGACGCGCAGCCCGTCAGGAGGACCAGCAACAGCAGGCAAAGCCCCCCACGACGCATTCCTACGGGCACTTCACCACGCCACCATCCGTCGCAGCCGCGGCCACTCGGGCGCACGAGGC
This sequence comes from Corallococcus sp. AB030, assembly GCF_003668965.1. Lineage (NCBI taxonomy): Bacteria > Pseudomonadati > Myxococcota > Myxococcia > Myxococcales > Myxococcaceae > Corallococcus > Corallococcus sp. AB030. The sequence continues at coordinate 16,693 of NZ_RAWQ01000140.1, read as the reverse complement.
CTGCACGGTGGCCGTGTCCTTCAAGTCACGCGCGAGCCTCGCGGTGGACAACTGCAGCTCCGTGTTATTCGCGTGCCCCGGCTCCGAGCCCAGGCTCGTCAGGATGCGCAGGGCATCCTGCTTGCGCCCCATCACCGTGAGCAGGTCCGCCAGCGCCTGCATCTCCCCCACGTCCGCGCCCGACACCGTCTCCAGGGCCTTCTGCAGCTCCCCTTCCGCCGCCGCTCGGGCATCCGTCGCCAGGTGCGCTCTCGCGAGCGCCACGTGCACGATGGCGCGGTCCTTCACCTTCAGGGACTCGCCGTAGGCCTTCAGCGCGTCATCGCGCTTGCCCAACTTGAGCTGGATCTCCGCCACCAGCTCCCAGAGCGTCGGATCCTTCGGCGACTTCTTCGCGGCCTCTTCGTACGCCGCCGCCGCTTCCGGCAACCGGCCCGCACGCACCTCCGCGTCTCCCAGCGCCGTCAGCACCTCCGGCGTGCGCACGCCCTGCCCCGTCACCTTGCGCAACAGCCCGAGCACCTCGTCCTGCCGCCCCTGCTTCGTCAGCACGTCCACCGCCCGCACCAGCAGGTCGGCCTTCGACGCGTCCGGCGCGGCCTCGGCCGCCTGCGTGAAGTCGCGCACCGCCTCGTCGTGGTCGCCGCGCTCCTCGGCCAGCTCGCCCAGCTGCTCCAGCGCGTTGAAGTCCTTCGGATGTAGCGCCAGCGCCTTCTGCAGCGACTGCCGCGCTTCGTTCTTCTTGCCCAGCTGCGCCTGGATGAACCCCAGTCGGCTCCAGTTGGTGGAGCGCTTCGCATCCAACCGCAGCGCCACCTCGAACTCCTTCTCGGACTCCTCCAACCGGCTCATCGACAGGAGCACCTCGCCCCTCGCGGCGGGCAGGCGTGGATCCGCGGGCGTCAACGTCTTCATCTCGTCGAAGGACTTGAGCGCGGCGTCGAAGTTGCCCTTGAGGTACTCGGAGTTGCCCTGGAGGTAGAGCCCTTCCGCCTGGTCCTTCGGGTCGAGCTTCGGCGTTTCAGTGCAGGCCCCGGAGGCCAGCAGGGCGATGAGCGGCAGGGCACGCAGACGCGAGGACATGAAAGGCTCCGGAAGACTCAGAAGTGATACGCGATGCCGGCGTTGACATCGAAGTTGAGGCCGTCGCCCGCGCCGTCGTCCGCGAGCCCCAGCACCGCCTGCGCGATGTTCGTTCCCAGCTCCAACTGGAAGCCCACGTGGCCCGCCAGCAGGTACTCCAACCCCACGAATCCCACGACGGACGGCAGCGGGCCCGTGCTCTGGAAGATGCCGTAGTCGCCGAACGACAACTGCACGCCCAGGCCGAAGCCCCAGTACGGCCGCAGGTCCTTCTCCAGGCGGTGATAGTGCCGCGCCCCCACGATGCTGGGCAGCACGTTGAGCTCGCCCTCCTCGTCGCCGCCGGCATGCACCCAGGTGAAGCCGACCTGGACGAAGCCCTGCCATTCCGGGTGGAACCAGTAGCCCGCCTCCAGGTCCAGGCCGGGATTCAACGACGACAGCTTGTCGATGAAGCTGTTGTTGAAGCGCAGCCCCAACGTGAGCCCGCCCCCTGGAGACGACGCGACCGCGCCGCCCAGGAGCGGCCGGGCAGGAACGACCTCACCGGGCGACTCCAGCGCTACGCGCAGCTCGTCGGACACGGCGACGACCGCGCGCAGGAGCTCACCGTCCTCGGAGGCCTCCGTGCGTGGCCGAGCGAGGGTGCGGCCATCCCGCGTGTCCACGAGGCTCGCGTCGAGGAGGTACTGCCCCCCGAAGCGATCCAACCGCCCCGTGAGGACGTAGCGCGCCCCCGTCAGCGAGGACAGCTCCTGGACGCATTCGCCCTTCTCGCAAGGGGCGCTGTCCACCAGCTCCAGCTGGCGCTCAGTGCCGACCCGCTGTTGGAGCTCTCGCTGGGACAGCACGCGCAGCCGGGGCGACTCCGCGAGCCGGCCGGAGAGGAGCAACGTGATGCCCTCCGCGGCATCCTTCCCCGCCGCGTTGGCCGCCAGGGGCAGGACCGCCACCGTGAGCGGCTCGGCGACGGCCGCCCCCTCCTGGGCGAAGACAGGCGACGCCAGCGATACAAAGCACGCGATGAAGAGCCGGGGGAGGCGGGACACGGCCGACACTCTACCCTCCTCCCGGCCCGCGCCCAGGCCTTCCGTGGCTGCTTCCCTGCCCGCTCACTCCTGCTGGTTGAGCTTCGCCGCGATGGAACGCACCACGACGCGGGGGCTGACCCGCACCGAGAAGGCCGCCAGCCAGTTGAGCACGCCGTGGATGGAGACCACCCGTCCCTTCATCATCGCCGCGTAGGCATGGCCCGCGACCTCGGGCGCCTCCGCCACGCCCGGCCGCTTGAACAGGCGGGACTCCGCGTTGCCGGCGCGCCCGGCGAACTCCGTCTTCGTGGCGCCCGGACAGTGGCAGGTCGCCGTCACGCCCGTGCCCTCCAGCTCGACCGCGAGCGCCTCCGTGAACGACAGCACGAACGCCTTCGTCGCGTAGTACGTGGCCATGTACGGCCCCGGCTGGAAGCCCGCGGTGGACGCGATGTTGAGGATGCGCCCCTGCTTGCGCTCGCGCATGGGCCGCGCGAACAGGTGCGTGAGCTTGAGCAGCGCGGCGCAGTTGACCTCCACCATCTCCGCCTCGCGCCCCAGGTCCTGCTCCAGGAACGGCCCGGAGGAACCGAACCCCGCGTTGTTGACGAGGAAGTCCACCGCGAGCCCCAGCTCCTGCACGCGCGCGAAGAGCTGCTCCGGCGCGGAGGGCTGTCCCAGGTCCGCCGGCAGCACGTGCGCCTTCACGCCGTGCGCCTGCTCCAGCTTGCGGGCCAGTTCCTCCAGCTTCGCCACGCCGCGCGCGACGAGGATGACGTCGTGCCCATCCTTCGCGAACTGTTCCGCGAACTGCACTCCGAGCCCCGCCGACGCGCCGGTGATGAGCGCCACTTTCCGCGACATGGTGATGCCTCCCGGCGGGCCGATATAGCAGCACTCCGCGAGCAGAAGGCCCCAAGCCCGCGAACAAAGCGGTTGCCCCTGGGGATCCACGGCCATATTCGGATGAGGACCCCGAGGACGTGGAGCCCGGCATGGAGCGGATGGACACCCTCGAAGCACTGCTCGCACGTGGACGGACGGAGGACGTAGCGCTCGGTGCGCCCGGCAGGCAGGGCATGACGTACGGCGCGCTGCGGGACCTCTCCGCGACGGTCCGTAAGCAACTGAATGCGTGGGGCTTGGGACAAGGAGACCGTGTCGCGCTGGTGCTCCCCAACGGACCGGAGGTGGCGGCGGCCTTCCTCGCCGTGGCGAGCGGCGCGACGACCGCGCCGCTCAATCCCGCCTATCGCGCCGACGAACTGGCGTTCTACCTGGACGACCTCAAGGCCCGTGCCCTCATCGTGCTCGAAGGAGCGGAGGGACCGGCTCGCGAGGTCGCGCGCGAACGCGACATCCCGCTCATCGAACTGCGTCCGACGCAGGAGGGGTCCGCGGGGCACTTCACGCTCGTGGCCGTGCAGCCGTTATCAGGCACGGCGCACCGGCCCGGCCCGCCCACCGCGGAAGATGGCGCGCTGGTGCTGCACACGTCGGGCACGACGGCGAGGCCCAAGCAGGTGCCGCTGACGCACGCGAACCTCAGCGCCTCCGCGCGGCACATCGGCGCGCATTTGGGCCTGGGTCCCACGGATGCGTGCCTCAACATCATGCCGCTGTTCCACATCCACGGGCTCGTGGCTGCGGTGCTTTCAAGTCTGGGGGCCGGTGGCCGCGTGGTGTGCACTCCCGGGTTCAACGCCCTGCGCTTCTTCTCCTGGTTCGAGGAGGTCCGCCCCACCTGGTACACGGCCGTTCCCACCATGCATCAAGCGCTGCTGGAGCGAGCCCACCGCAACGTGGACAGCCTGAAGGACCACCGCCTGCGATTCATCCGGTCCTCGTCCGCGTCGCTGCCGCCGCAGGTGATGGAGGAACTGGAGCGCGTCTTCGGCGTGCCCGTCATCGAGAGCTACGGCATGACGGAGGCCGCGCACCAGATGGCCTCCAACCCGCTGCCGTCGCGTCCCCGGTACGCGGGCTCGGTGGGGCTCGCCGCCGGGCCGGAGGTCGCCATCATGGGCGATGCGGGCGCGCTGCTGCCTCCAGGTGCGCTGGGCGAAGTGGTCATCCGGGGACCCAACGTCATGTCTGGCTACGTGAACAACCCCGAGGCCAATGCGCGCGCCTTCACCCACGGGTGGTTCCGCACGGGTGACCAGGGGACGCTCGACGCGCAGGGCTACCTGCGGCTCACCGGACGGCTCAAGGAGCTGATCAATCGCGGCGGGGAGAAGGTGAGCCCGCTGGAGGTGGACACCGTGTTGCTGGATCATCCCGCCGTGCAGCAGGCCGTGACGTTCGCCCTGCCCCACCCCAAGCTCGGCGAGGACGTGGCCGCGGCCGTCGTGCCTCGCGAGGGCCACACTCCCACCGAGCGCGAGCTGCGCGACTTCGTGGCCTCACGCGTGGCGGACTTCAAGGTGCCCCGCCGCATCGTCTTCCTCACGGAGCTGCCCAAGGGCCCCACCGGCAAGGTGCAGCGCATCGGGCTCGCGGAGCGGCTGGGGCTCACGTCATGAGGATCGCCATCTTCGGCGCGGGCGCCATCGGCGGCTTCTTGGGCGTCAAGCTGCTCCAGGCCGGCGCGGACGTCACCTTCATCGCACGAGGCGCCCACCTGGACGCGATGCGCGCCCACGGCGTCACGCTCACCAGCGGCGGTGAGACGGTCACCGTGCGTCCACATTGCACGGACACGCCCGACGACGCAGGCCCGCAGGACTACGTCTTCCTCACGCTCAAGGCCCACGCCCTGTCCGCGGCCGCGCCTCAAATCGCCCGGCTGCTGGGCCCGGAGACGGCGCTCGTCACCGGCATCAACGGTGTGCCCTACTGGTATTTCCATGGACTCGAAGGCCCGTACGCGGGCCGCCGCGTCGAGAGCGTGGATCCAGGCGGCGTGATTCTGCGCACCCTGCCTCCCGAGCGCGTCATCGCCACCGTGGTGTATCCGGCCGCGGAGGTCGTCTCTCCCGGCGTCATCGTGCACACGTACAACGACCGCGTGACGCTCGGCGAACCCGACGGCAGCAAGAGCCCGCGCGTGCAGGCCCTGTCGCAGCTCATGATGAAGGCCGGGCTCAAGTCGCCCGTGCGCCCGCGCATTCGCGACGAAATCTGGGTGAAGCTCTGGGGCAACCTCGCCTTCAACCCACTGTCCGTGCTCACCGGCGCGACGCTCGACGTCCTCGCTCGCCAGCCGGACCTGCGCTCCGTGGCCCGCACGATGATGCTGGAGGCGCAGTCGGTGGCGGAAACGCTGGGCACGCGCTTCCTCATCGACGTGGACCAGCGCATCCAGGGCGCGGCCCAGGTCGGCGCGCACAAGACGTCCATGCTCCAGGACCTGGAGCGCGGGCGCCCCATGGAAATCGACGCGCTGCTGGGCGCTGTCGTGGAGCTGGGCCAGCTCACCGGCAAGCCCATGCCCACCTGCGAGAACATCCTCGCCCTGGTGCGAGAGCGCGCCCGCCACGCCGGAGGCTACCCGCCCCGCGCAACGCCGCCCGCTCCCGAAGCGACCTAGTCGTTCGCGGACGGCATCACGCCCAGGTACTCCAGCGGATCCGCCGGCTTGCCGTCCACGCGCACCTCGAAGTGGACGTGCGGACCGGACGTGCGGCCGGACTCGCCCACCGTGGCGATGACCTGCCCGCGCCGGACCTTCTGCCCCGTCTTCACGCGCAGGTCGCGGTTGTGCGCATAGAGCGTGATCAGCGGCGCCGCGTGCTCCACGATGACGATGAGGCCGTAGCCCTTCTGCTCGCCCGCGTAGAGGACCGTGCCCTCCTGCGCCGTCTTGACGGGCGTGCCCGCGGGCGCCGCCAGGTCGATGCCGTCGTGCGGCTCCTTGCCCTTCTTGCCGAAGCGGCCATACAGCACGCCCCTCAACGGCCAGTCGAGCAGCCCCTGCGTCGCGAGCCTCGGACGCGACGGCGCGCCCGGACGCCCCGACACCACGCGCGCACGCGGCGGGTCCTCGCGGCGCGACACCGCCGGCACCGAGCGGCGCGGCGTGGACACCGGCGCCTGCCCCGGCTTGGAGAGCACCAGCTCCGGCTCCTCGTCGGACAGCGGCCCCGGGTCGCCGTACTTCGGCGGCTCACTGCCCGGAATCAGCAGGTCCTTTCCCACCGCCAGCTCACGCGGATCCTTGATGCCGTTGGCCCGCGCCAACTCCTCCACCGTGATGCCGTACGTCTTGGCGATGCGGTACATCGTCTCGCCCGCCGCCACGCGGTGGCGCACCGCCACCAGCTCCGGCTCCTCGTGCGTGGGCCTCAGCGCGAAAGCCAACGGCTTGCCGTCACGCGTGGAAGCAGGCAGCGCGCCTGTCGTGTCCAGCTGCGAGGAGGAAGCGGCCTGGGTGCCCACGCAGCCGCTGAACAGCGCGGCCGCGAGCAACACCCAGAGCGCCCTGCCCGCTCGGCTGGAGCCGCCCGGCACCAACCTCAGGCACCGCCGCCCGAACCGTGCCGCTTGAAGCCCTGCAGGTTCCACCCCGAGAGCTCGGGGATGCGACCGTGGTCGGTCATCTCGAAGTGCAGCGGCGTCACCGACACACGCTTCTCGTCGATGACGGTGTTGCAGTCGCTGCCCGGGATGTCGTCGTGCGCGTACTCCGTGCCGCCAATCCAGTAGTACTTGCGGCCGCGCGGGTCCTCCTTCTCCACGACGTTGCTGCCGTAGGAGTGCCGCCCCTGCTTCGTGATGACGTAGCCGTCCGGCTCCACGCCGCCGGGGATGTTCACGTTGAGGAGCATCCGGGGCGGCAGGGGCCTCGACAGAGCCTCCGTCACCAGCGCCCGCGCGAAGCGGCCCGCCGGCCCGAAGTCGAACGGACCCCGCGTCACCAGGCTGAACGCGATGGCCGGGATGCCCAGGAACGCGGCCTCCATGGCCGCCGCCACCGTCCCGGAGTACATGATGTCGTCCGCCAGGTTCGCGCCGTGATTGATGCCGGAGACCATGAGCTGGGGACGATTGTCCTTCAGCAAGTGGTTCACCGCCAGATACGAGCAATCCGTGGGGGTGCCGTCCACGGCGAACCACCGCTCGCGCACCTCCTTGATGCGCAGCGGCCGGTGCAGGCTGATGGCATGGGAGGCGGCGCTCTGCTCGCGGTCAGGCGCCACCACCCACACCTCGCCCAGGGGGCTCACCGCCTCCACGAGCGTCTGCAGCCCTTCGGAGAAGTAGCCGTCGTCGTTGGAGACGAGGATGCGGGGGCGCGTGGTGCTCACGGTCACTGCTTCTTCGCGAGCGAGCGGAAGGCGGACCGGCCCGCGTACCGCGCACCGGCGCCCAGCTCCTCTTCAATGCGCAGGAGCTGGTTGTACTTGGCCACGCGGTCGGAGCGCGACGCCGAGCCCGTCTTGATCTGCCCGCAGTCCAGCGCCACCGCCAGGTCCGCGATGGTGGTGTCCTCGGACTCGCCGGAGCGGTGGCTCATGATGGACGTCATGCCCGCCTTGTGCGCCATGCGCACGGCGTCGAACGTCTCCGTCAGCGAACCAATCTGGTTCACCTTCACCAGGATGGAGTTCGTCGTGCCCATCTCGATGCCCTTGGCCAGACGCTCCACGTTGGTGACGAAGAGGTCGTCGCCCACGAGCTGCATCTTGTCACCCAGCGCGTCGGTGAGCTTCTTCCACCCCTCCCAGTCATCCTCCGCCATGCCGTCTTCAATGGAGATGATGGGGTACTTCTGGGACAGGCCCCGGTAGTACTCCAGCAGGCCCTGCGAGTCGTACTCCTTGCCCTCGCCCTTGAGCTTGTACTTCTTGGAGCCCTTGTCGAAGAACTCGCTCGCGGCCACGTCCAGCGCGAGGAACAGCTGCTCGCCCGCCTTGAAGCCCGCGGCGTCGATGGCCTCCATGATGAGCTTGAGCGCCTCCTCGTTGGCCGGCAGGTCCGGGGCGTAGCCGCCCTCGTCGCCCACGCCCGTGGCCAGCTTGCGGCCCTTCAAAATCTTCTTGAGCGCGTGGAACACCTCCGCACCCCAGCGCAGGCCCTCCGCGAACGTCTTCGCGCCGGCGGGCACCACCATGAACTCCTGCACGTCCACGCGGGTGTCCGCGTGCGCGCCGCCGTTGAGGATGTTCATCAGCGGCACGGGCAGCGTGCGCGCCTGCAGGCCGCCCACGTAGCGGTACAGCGGCAGGCCGTGCGCGTCCGCCGCGGCGCGCGCGGTGGCCATGGAGACGGCGAGGATGGCGTTGGCGCCCAGCTTGGACTTGGTGGACGTGCCGTCCAGTTCGATCATCCGCTGGTCCACGGCCACCTGGTCCACGGCGTCCATGCCGATGAGCGCCGGCCCGATGGTGTCGCGCACGTGGTCCACGGCCTTGCGCACGCCCTTGCCCAGGTAGCGGCCCTTGTCCCCATCACGCAGCTCGTGCGCCTCGTGCTCGCCGGTGGAGGCACCGGAGGGCACCGTCGCGCGGCCACGCGAGCCGCCCACGAGCAGCACTTCGGCCTCCACGGTCGGATTGCCACGGGAATCGAGCACTTCACGCGCCAGGATTTGAGCGATCTCGGTCATAGGGCGCCGGTTCTACGAAGCACGGGCGGAACGGGCAAGCACGCTCGCACAGGCCGCCTGCTACAGTGTCCAGCCGCCGAATGCCTCCTCCTCCCAAGCGCCGCCTCACGGGCCCCGACCCGCTCCCCGGTCAGCGCGCCCGGGGCGCCCTCCTGGGCCTCGCCATCGGCAACGCCCTGGCCGTCCCCGTCGCGGGCAAGCCCCTCTACGCGCCGGCCTTCCCCCAGCTCGCCGAGGGGCCGTACCTGGGCATGTACGGAGGCGGCCCGCACGACCTGCGCAAGGGGCAGGTGACGGAGCCCACCCAGCTCGCGGTGGCGCTGGCCTTGAGCCTGCGCGACATGAAGCGTTACGACGCGGGGGACGCCCTCAAGCGCTACCGGGCCTGGCAGCCGCACGCCATCTCCGTCAGCGACCCCATGAAGGAGCTGTTCCAGGAGTGTGACGCCAGCCTCCCGCCCCAGGTGAAGGACGCCGGCAAGCGCGTGTGGCTGAAGAACTTCCGGCGGCTGGCCCCCGCGGGCGCCCTGCCGCGCGTGGTGCCCCTGGGCGTGCTCCTGACGAAGGACTCCTTCGCCCTGGCGAAGGCGGCGCTGGAGGACACCGCCCTCACCCACTTCGACCCGCGCAGCCAGCTGGCCGGCGCGGGGCTGTGCGCCGCCATCGCCAAGGCGGTGACGGGCGGCCCGAACCTGAAGGCCGCCGACCTGCTGCCCGCCGCGGAGGTGGGCATCTCCCTGGCTGCCGCCGCCCTGGGGAAGATGGAGAAAGATTACGTCCAGGAGGTGACCTTCGCCGCGAAGCTCCTGCGCGAGGACCTGGCCCTGGCGGCCCAGGACGACCCGCAGCTCTACGGCCCGGAGCTGCACATGCACCGGCCCGGCAATAACGCGGTGCGTGCGGCGTTCCGGCTGGCCTTCTGGGAGCTGCTCCACGTCCCCACCGCGGAAGGGGCGCTCCTGGACGTCGTCCACCGGGGCGGCGACACGGAGGTCCACGCCTCCGTCACCGGGGCGCTGGTGGGCGCCTTCCACGGTGAAGGAGCGCTGCCGGAGGAATGGCGCCAGAAGGTCCTCCTGGCCCTCCAGCCCTACAACCCCCTCCAGAAGGGAACGGTGCTGTGGGAGGTGTACCACCCCCGGCACCTGCTGCTGCTGGCTCCAGGGTGAGGAAGCCCGCAAGTGCGAAGCCCGCGGGGGCTGTCCGTTGAGGGACAGCCCGGCGCGGGCTCCGGGACACGCCGTGGCTCCGGGGCCACGGGTGGGATGGGTCATCAGCCGAGAAGGTCGATGACGACGACGCCTCGTGACGGCTTCTCTTCCTCGGTGTCCGTCCTCCGGTGGGGACGGTCATCGGGTGCAGGCAGTGGGAGCTCCACCACCGGCCGCTCGTAATCCTCGCGGCGGAGCCGCTCGCGGCGCTTGATTTCTTCAATGATGAACGCGTCGAGCATGGGTTCGGTTTCTCCCTCAGCCTACGTACCCCGATGTACGCCCGCCGTCCCGCCCCCTTACCACTTCCACATCTCTTTGATGCAAATTAAGAACCCCGGTTTCTTTCTGGGGATGGCGCCCTGATTCTGCATGGCTGCTCGTCCACCTCCTGACATCCGGGACAGTGCAACCGTGCCACCGATGTCAGGGAAGTGTCCGTGGACGTTCAAAATTCGCATGATCCTAATGGGTCCGCCGCGCGCCGCAACACGACTCACTTCAGGTGGCTCCCCTCCGCTCGCGTGGCACGGCTCCAGCCTGAAAGGGCCCGCCCGCCTTCCTGCTCCCTTGCACGGCACGGGCCGTACGGGATGACAGGCAGGCGGGCGGAAAACTGACGCGCGAGGTCAGGGGTGACGAAAGCTGTCGACGAAAGCCGTCAGGGGGCTTCCGAGCGGCGCTTGAAGGCCTCCAGCATCTTGGGGAGCTGGGTTTCCGTCAGGGTGTTGATGATGGCCTTGGGGATGAGGGCGCCCAGGGCCATCTCCACGTTGTAGGTGGCGCGCGTCTTGCCCTCGCCCTCGGGCTCCAGCGTCCAGCTGCCCTTGTTGTCCTTCATCACCTCACCCTCGACGAAGGTCCAGGACATGCGCTTGGGGCGCTCCTCGGTGACGCGGATGGTGTAGCGGATGCGCTTCACCACATCGACCTCGTAGTGCACCTGGACGGTGTTCCCCTGGCGCTGGGAGGTGGAGACCTTCTTCACCTCCGGGAGGAACTCCGCGTAGCGGTCGTAGTTGGTGATGATGTCGAAGACCTTCTCGACGGGGGCGTTGATGGTGATGGTGCGCGTGGCGCCGGCCATGACGGTGTCTCCGGAAGGCTTGAGGAACGGGCGAGGCTGCCGGACAGCTTACGGCGCGTAGCCCGGCTTCTTGTCGAACTTGTGGATGGACTGGATGAAGCGGACGGTGCCCGTCTTGCTGCGCATGACGACGGAGTGCGTCTCACAGCCGCCGCCGAAGAAGCGTACGCCCTTGAGGAAGTCGCCGCTCGTCACGCCCGTGGCGGCGAACATCACCTCACCGCGAGCCAGCTCCTCCGCGGTGTAGATCTTGTGGATGTCGGTGATGCCCATCTTCTTGGCGCGGTCGATCTCCCCCTGGTTGCGAGGCACCAGCCGCCCCTGCAGGTCGCCGCCGGTGGCGCGGATGGCGGCCGCGGCGATGACACCTTCCGGCGCGCCGCCAATGCCCATGAGCACGTCCACGCCGGAGCCCTCGAAGCAGGTGGCGATGGCGCCCGCGACGTCACCGTCCTCGATGAGGCGCACGCGCGCGCCCGCGGCGCGGACTTCCTTGATGAGGTCGGCGTGGCGCTCGCGGTCGAGGATCATGACCGTGAGGTCCTCCACGTAGAGCTTCATGCGCTCCGCGATGGCGCGCAGGTTCTCCGTGGGGGACTTCGTCAGGTCGATGGCGCCCCTGGCGCGCGGGCCCACGGCGATCTTCTCCATGTACGTGTCGGGCGCGTTGAGCAGGCCGCCGTGGCTGGACATGGCCACGACGGAGATGGAGCCCGGGCGGCCGTAGGCGCACAGGTTGGTGCCCTCCAGCGGATCCAGGGCGATGTCCACCTCGGGGGCGCCGGCGGTGCGGGCGCCGACGCGCTCACCAATGTAGAGCATGGGCGCTTCGTCGCGCTCGCCCTCGCCGATGACGACCGTGCCGTCGATGTTCAGCGCGTCGAAGGCGCGGCGCATCGCGTCCACTGCGGCCTGGTCGGACTCGTCCTTGTTGCCGCGGCCCATGAGGCGGGCGGAGGCGATGGCCGCCATCTCGGTGACGCGCACGACCTCCATTGCCAGGTTGCGATCCATTGTCGGGTGCTCCTCGTTCGGGAATTCGGGAAGGGAAAAAGGTCAGGTGTCGGAGTCGTCCGCGGCCTTCAGGCGGGCGATGGCTTCGGGCAGCCGCTGCGGTTTGCCGTCGCGCCCCACGCAGGCGTGCAGGGTGCGGCCGGTGCACAGCAGCGTGGGGGAGTCACCGTCGCGCAGCAGCTCGTAGGTGAACACGAGTGACGCGCGGCGCAACTCTCCCAGGGTGGTGCGGATGAGGAGCATGTCGTCGTAGCGCGCGGACGCCTTGTAATGGGCGCTGGCCTCCACCACGGGCAACAGCAGCCCGGTGCTCTCCAGTTCGCGGTAGCTGCCTCCGTGGGCACGGAAGAACTCGCTGCGGGCGAACTCGAAGTAGCGGAAGTAGTTCGCGTAGTAGACGACCCCCATCTGATCCGTGTCGCCGTAGATGACGCGCAGCCGTGCCTCGACCATTGAGGCGCCCATATCAGGGCGGGGTGACGTGTCCAAGCGGTGGGCGCGCATGTTGGTTGCTTCTGTTCATCCGGCCGGAGAGGCTGCCGCACCATGTCGCGCCTGATTGCCGCCCTCCTCGTCCTGTTCGCCCTGCCCGCCTCCGCCAAGGCCCCGAAGCTCACGCTGTTCATCAGCGTGGACGCCATGGGCAGCGACGTCCTGTTGAGAAACCGTCCGCGCCTGACAGGGGGCCTGGGCCGGCTGCTCTCCACGGGCGCCTACTACCCCTACGCCCGGTACGCCTACGCGGAGGCCCGGACGGCGCCGGGCCACGCCACGCTGGCCACGGGCGCGAACCCCTGGCGCCACGGCATCGTGGACAACGACATCTACGACCGCGCGGCCGGCCAGGCGGTCCAGGTCTACACGGACCCGACGCATCCGGTGCTGAACGGGGAGACGCCTCCAGGGTCGGACACCAGCCCGGTGAACCTGATGGCGGAGACGCTGGCGGACCGGCTGCGCGTGTCCACGCAGGGCCGGGGCAAGGTGGTGGCGCTGTCCTACAAGTCGCGGGCGGCCATTCCGCTGGCCGGGCGCCAGGGTCAGGCCTGGTGGTTCGACGAGTCGACGGGCCGGATGGTGACGAGCACCTGGTACGCGAAGGCGGAGCCCGCGTGGATGCAGGCGTTCAACGCGCGCAAAATGCCGGACGCGGCGTTCAGCAAGACGTGGGAGCTGTTGCGTCCGCGCGCCGAGTACGTAGGCGAGGACGACCGCCCCATGGAGCCGGAGGCCTACGGCATGGGCCGCGTGTTCCCGCATGAGCTCAAGGGCGGGCTCCAGGCGCCCGGGCCGGCGTCGTACCGGGCGTTCGCGGTGTCGGGGTTCTCGCATGACCTGCTGGTGCAGGCGGCGAAGGCGGCGCTGGAGGGCGAGGGCCTGGGCAAGGACGACGTGCCGGACATCCTGGCGGTGAGCTTCAGCGGGACGGACGCGGTGTTCCACGCGTTCGGGCCGTACTCGTGGGAGATGCAGGACACGATGCTGCGGTTGGACGTGGCGATGGGGGAGCTCATCGCCGCGGCCGAGCGCGCGGCGGGGGGCAAGGCGAACCTGGTCATCGCGTTGTCGGCGGACCACGGCGGCGCGGAGATTCCGGAGGCGTGGGCGCAGGCGGGCGTGCCGGCGGCGCGGCTCAACCCGGTGGAGGCGGCGAAGGGCCTGGCGCAGGAGCTGAAGGCGAAGTTCGGCGTGGACGTGACGGTGAAGCTGCTGGAGCTGGACGTGTACCTGGGCGGCAAGGCGCTGGAGTCCGGCCAGGTGGACGCGGTGGCGGTGCGGCGCGCGGCGGCGGTGTGGCTGGCGAAGCAGCCCTATGCCGTATGGGCGGTGGCGAAGGACGACCTGGACACGGCGCCGGACCAGGGAGGCCTCATGGCGGCGATGCGCCGTGGCTACTACCCGGTGCGCAGCGGCGACGTGCTGTTCATGGCGAAGCCGTTCCAGGTCGTCAGCGATTACCCGCGCGGCACGAACCACGGCACGCCGTATTCGTACGACACGCAGGTACCGGTGGTGTTCGCCGGCAAGGGCGTGAAGCCGGGGCTGTTCCTGGAGGAGATCAACCCCGTGGACGTGGCCCCGACCCTGTCCGCGCTGCTGGAGATGGGGATGCCCGCGTCGGCGGAGGGCAAGCCTCGCGTGGAGGCGCTGGTGAAATGAAGGTGCTCTGTCTGGAGGAGCCCGGTCCAATGCTCCGGACTCACACCTTCACCGTCGGGAAGTCCTGACGCGGCGCCGTCCAACGCGAGTTGAACGCGTTGGACGGCGGCGCGAGAACGGTGGACCCCAGCCGGATGTTTCAGCCCCGGGCGGCGCGGGCGTCACGGCCCTTGGCGCGGGCGGCCTTGGAGAGCAGGTCGCTCCCCTTCTCCTCGCCCTTCATCCACGCCTTCAGCGCGGGCACCACCTGCTTGCTCCAGGCGCGGCCGGCACGCACGGCCAGGAAGTCCTGCACCAGCGCGTCCACGATGGCGGAGAGCTGCTCGGTCAGCTCCAGACGCTCGGAGAGCTGATCATCCTCTTCCTCCGTCATGAGCGCGGGCAGCTTGGCGGCGCGGATGTCCAGGAACTCGGAATCGAGGGTGACTTCGTATTCGCGCTCGCCGTGCGAGATGCGCAGCCGCGCCTGGGACACCAACAGGCCCCGGTCCAGCGAGTGGCGCACGTTCTCCGAATACGGCGCCAGCGTGCCCTTGGCGCTCATCTCCGTGACGTCGCCCGCCACGCCGCGCAGCACCACCTTGCCCAGGTAGAGCACCACCACGCCCGCGCCGGCGTGCTCGACCAGCGGGTCGCCCGACTCCGAGCGCCACAGCAGCCACGTCATGAACTCGCGGCCCAGGTAGGCCCGGCCGCGCAGCAGCTGTTCGCGGGCCTTGCCCTTTTCGACTTCGGCTTCGTCCTTCTCCTCCTCGGTGGCGGCACCATCCACGCCCACATCGCCCCGAGCGAACGCCGCCTCTTCCCTCGCCTGCTCACGCTTCGCCATGGGTGTCCTCCACCGAAGCCGTCGCCGGCAGGTCCATGCCAATGAGCTCCGCCGTGGGGCCCAGGGCCTTCTCGTCGATGCCCGCGCGCTGCGCCATGGACGCGGGCGTGATGCCAATCACCTTCACCGCCAGGGCGCCTTCCAGCGCCACGCAGATTTCATCCACCGTCTTTCGCGACGCGGCCCAGACCTGCACCGTGTGCGTCTTCAGGTTCCACGTCACGTCCAGCGTGCTGGTGCGCGGCACCGCGCGCTGACGCAAGAGCTGCTTCAACTCCGCGCGCTGCTTGTTCTTCTCCGCGCGCGCGGGCGGCCGGCCGTTCTCCTTGCCGAAGGCGGCGGACCACTTGTCCAGCTCCGACTTCATCATCGACGCGGGCACCTTCAGCGTGTCGATGCGGAAGGAGAAGAGGGCGTACTCGCCATAGTAGAGGTTGCCGGTGGCGAACTCGGAGGACTCCGGGTTCTCCAGCTCGACAAAGCCAGCGGCGCGCTCCTCCTCGGAGCGGCGGTCGATGGGCTCGAACGCATGGGACTTGAGTCCCTTGGTCATCCAGCGCTTGACGTCGGACGGCGCATCCTTGGCCGGCTCGGTCCGGAAGCGCGAAAAGGTCACTGCACCACGTAGGACAGGCATGGGGCGCGGCAGGATGGGGGTCGCGTGGCGTCGCGTCAAGGCACTCGGTGTGGCTGGACGCGAAGGGCCGGGAATAGCCCCCGCCGATATTCGTTCGGCCGGGCTCCGTCCAACCGTGCACGTCTCCGCCCCACCCCGCTGGCGGGAATCCATGACACTCCCAGGCACGCGACATACGGTGGCCGCCGCCATGCGCCGCGCACTCCTCTCCGCCAGCGTCGTTGCCCTCTTCCTGTCCGCCTGCACCCACACGGCCGCCACGCCGGACGGCGCCCCGCGCGACACGCTGCCCGGAGTCACCCGGGCCCTGCTGGAGACCCTGGAGGCGGACGGCGCGCTCGCGGGCGCGTACGTGGTGGACGCACGCACCGGCGAGCCCCTCTTCACCCACCGCGAGAACGTGCGGCTGTTGCCCGCGTCCACGATGAAGGTGGTGTCCACCTCCGCCGCGCTGTCCGCGCTGGGAGCGGACTTCCGCTTCACCACCCCGGTCTTCCTGGAGGGCTCGCAGGCGGGAGGCCTGTTCCTGGGCGACGTGGTGGCGCAGGCGTCCGGGGACCCGTCGCTGGGGTCGTGGCGCTTCCCGGAGACGGCGCTCGCGTGCGACCGCGTGGCGGAGGCCTTCCAGGCGCGCGGCATCCACCAGTGGCGCGGCAACGTGCGCATCTCCGGCACGGACGGCATGGACGGCGGCATGGGCCCGGGCTGGGCCTGGGATGACGCGGCCTATGCCTACAGCGCGGCGCCCACGCCCTTCGTCTTCCGCGAGAACGTGGTGGACCTGGCGCTGGCGCGCGCCCCCGGTGCCACCTGCGCGGACGCCCCTTCTGTCCAGTGGACGCCCACCTTCGCCACGCTGTCCGCGGTGGTGAACGTGGACGTCAACGCCGAGCGCGCGAACCTGGCCTGCGTGCGCGGAGGCGGCGGAGTGCGCTGCACGTGGCGCTCGCCCACCGGCGGGCCGTGCCCCCAGGCCGCCGCGGTGAAGCTGTCCGTGGACGCGCCGGAAGCCCTCTTCGCCGCGTGCGTGGACGACGCGCTGGCTCGGCACGGAATCACGCGGCTGCCGCTGTCCCTTGAAGCCCCCACCC
>NZ_RAWQ01000013.1:0-83609 GCF_003668965.1 Corallococcus sp. AB030 | reverse complement strand
GCGTGAAGCAGGGGGCCGGGCGGAGGGGTGGACTTTGACGGCGGGGGCCGTGCTTGCCATCGTTCCGCCCCTGTGCGTCCACCGTCCGTCCGTGCCCTGCTCGTCGTGCTGCTGTTGCCCCTGACCGGCCTCGCTGGCCCTGGGGCCGCGTCCAAGAAGGCCCAGGGCCGGGCGGAGGCGGACACCGTGCTCGCCCAGGTGGCCAACGGCGCCCCCGTGCCTCCCGCCACGTCGCGCCTGCGCTTCCTGCGCCAGGAGGCCTACGCGGCCGAGGAGATTGGCCCGCTTCTGCGCACCACCTACGAGGAGCGCACCCGCCGCAACCTCGTGGCGCTGCTGGCGTCGCTGGGCGCGCGCACGGGTGAGTCCACGCTGGCGAAGCTGGCGTCGGATGGCGACAGCACCGTGCGCATGTACGCGGCACAGGGGCTGGCCCGGCTGGGCAGCCGCAACACCGCCGCAGTGCTGCCGCTCCTCCAGGACAAGAGCAGCGGCGTGCGCCGCGAGGCCGCGCGGGCCCTGGGCGCGTCCAAGAACCCGAAGATGGGCAAGCCGCTGATGGCCGCCGCCAAGGACGAGCAGGAGCTGGAGGTCCGCGCGGCGCTGCTGGAGGCCGCGGGCGCCACCGGTGACGCGAAGCAGAAGGCCGCGCTCAAGACGTACCTGGACAGCGATTCGGAGAGCACGCGCTTCGCCGCGGCCCGGGGCCTGTGCCGGCTGGGCGCCCCGGAGGGCTTCGCCTTCGCGCAGAAGCTCCTGGGCAACACGGACAAGTTCGTGCGCCGCCAGGGGCTGGTGCTCTTCGAGGGCGTGCCGGCGAAGAAGGCCAGCCCCGTGCTGTCGCCGCTCTTGAATGACGCGGACCGCACCCTGGCCGCCACCGCCGCGCGCCTGCTGCACCAGGGCGGCGATGCCGCGTCGCTGGACTGGCTGGTGCTCGCGTCGTGGAACGCCAAGGGGGAGGAGAAGCTCGTCTACGAGAAGGAGCTGGAGACGCTCCAGCTCGCGGACGACCGCCGCAAGGCCATCCTGCGCAAGGCCGGGGTGGCGCCGTGAGCATGTGGGGTGTGTGCGCGCTCGCGCTCCTGTCCCAGGCTCCCGTGAAGCAGGCCCCGACTCCGGTGCCCCCTGCGCGCGCGGTGCCCTCGTCGGCGCAACCGGCGGTGGCTCCGCCCGTGCGGGAGAACGGCTGGAGCGCGCTCACGCCCGAGCAGCGCGCGGCCCTCATCGCCGACAAGGCCGAGTCCCCGCTGGCGGAGCGCCTGCTGGGCATGAGCGAGAAGTTCCTCAACACGCCCTATGTCCTGTCGCCGCTGGGCGAAGGGCAGGGCGTGGACCCGGACCCCACCTTCCGCCTGGACGCGGTGGACTGCCTCACCTTCGTGGAGGAGTCGCTGGCCCTGGGCCTGGCGCGCGGCGAGCCGGAGGTGCCGGCGCTGCTGGAGCGGATCCGCTACGCGAGCACGCCCACCTACGAGGACCGCAACCACCTGATGGAAGCGCAGTGGCTGCCCAACAACATCAAGAAGGGCCTGCTGGTGGACGTGACGCGCAGGTACGCGAAGGCGGACACCGTCTCCGTCACCAAGACGCTCACCGCGCGCACCTGGCAGTCGAAGTCGTCCATGGCGCTGCAGCTGCCCAGCGAACGCCAGCCCGTGGGCACCTTCACCCTGGACATGATTCCGTTGGACAAGGTGCTCGAGCACGCGCGCGGCGTGGCCTCCGGCACCATCCTCGTCGTGATGCGCGAGGACCTGCCGCTGAAGGCCACGCGCATCACCCACCTGGGCTTCGTGGTGCAGAAGAAGAAGCGCACGTACCTGCGCCACGCGTCCAGGGGCGGCTACAACCGCGTGGTGGACGAGGACCTGGAGACGTTCCTCGCCCGCAACGCGCGCTACGACAAGTGGAGGGTGACGGGCGTGAGCCTCTTCGAGGCCCGGCGTCCGCCCGCCACGCTCGCGTCCCAGCCCGCGCCCGCTCAAGGCAGCGCGGACGTGGGCTCGCCCTGACGGCGGTGGGCCGCTAGTACGCCGGGGGCGCGCTGTTGTCGGTCGACGCCTGGCGAGCCCGCTCGTCCTCGAGCTCCTCTTCCTCCGCCGCGCGGCCGGCCTCGTCCCCGTAGACGCGCGTCTGGATTCTCTCCTCCTCCAGGAGCAGGGCGGCGCGGACCTGCTCGGTGTCCGGTACCAGGAGTTCCCACCAGGGCAGCAGGTTGCCCGTGGTCAGCTCGTCCACCACGCCCGAGCGGCCGGGGCGCACGATGAGCGGGATGCGGTGCTCGTCCAGCACGTCCACGAAGACCTGGGCCGTCACGGGATCGTCCGCGACGCCCGCCCTCACGAAGCGGCGTTGATCCAGCTCATGGGGCAGGGGCAGCCCCCGCTCGTGCATCTCCTCCGCGGACACGAGCGGTGGGTGGTTGGGGCAATCCGTGCAGTCCACGACACTGTCTTGATACTCCGAGCCACACCGTGCGCAGTACCTCATGGGGCCCTCCTGGGCGATGGCTGGAATGTTAGGAACGGCTCGCGCGGATGGCAGGCTGTGCGCCGCGCGAATTTCCGTCAGTGCCGCGCCGCGTCTCCCAGCTCGCCCACCATGCGGCTCAGGCGCTCCACGTCGATGGGCTTTCGCAACACGGCATCGCAGTAGTCCGCGCCCTCCACCTGCGCGTAGCCGGAGACCAGGACGACGCGGGCCCTGGGCTCGCGCTCCTTCACCTGCTGCGCCAGCTCCGTGCCGTTCATTCCGGGCAGGGATTCATCTGTCACGACGACGTCGGGGTGCGTGGCCTCGAACGCCTTCAGGCCCGCCACCCCGTCCGACGCGGTGGTGACCTCGAAGTCGTCCTCCAGGAGCTCCGCCAGGAGCTCGCGGCTGTCCCCGTCGTCCTCTACCAGCAGGACCTTGATTCGCTCGCCATCCATGCGACTAGAGCAACCCGGTGCCGCGCGGGATTCGTCCATCGTGTCCCGGGCGCGGTGACGTCCGGCTGGCTGCTTCGGGGGAGGGCAGGCGGGAAGGCTTGCGAAAGCCCCTCACGGGCGGGCGGGGGACTGCCCATGTTTGTGCCCGGAGGTGAATCCATGAAGGTGCAGCTGCGGGGAGTGCATCTGGGGCTGACGGACAACCTGAAGCAGTACGTGGACACGCATCTGGTGGCGCATATCGAACGGTTCGCCGAGGACGAGGCGTCGGAGATCGAAATCGCGCTCGTGGACATCAACGGGCCCAAGGGAGGCGTGGACAAGGAGTGCCGGGTCACGGTGCGCATGCCTGGAATGGAATCCGTGCACGTGACGGAGACGTCGGAGACGTTGTTCCAGGCCATCGACGCAACGCGTGACCGCCTGGAGAAGGCCATCAAGCGCGCGCTGGAGCGCCGCCGCCAGGTCAAGACGAACGGCCTGCCGTACGACCTGAACGCGGACGCGACGAACTACTAGGCGGCCGGTTGTATCGGGTGTGACAGAACGAAGGGCCCGGGAATTCCGGATGCCAGCCAGGCATCCGGCCCCCGGGTTCCTTCGGGCCAGTTCCTTGCTGGGGTCGAACGGTGGACGCTATAAGCGGACCCCTCACCCCTGGGCTAAAGGACGGCGATGGTCCGCCTCAAGTTCCTGCTGTTCGCACTCCTGGTCCTCGGACTGGGCCTGGCTCACCTCCCGACGCTGTCGGCGCCTCAGCGTGCGCGCGCGGTGGAAGGTGCGTCGCTCCAGGCCGCGTCGGGTACCGGCGAGGTCGCGCGTCGCGTGGATGCACGCCGCGCGGAAGCACAATCCCTGGCGCTGAAGCTCGCCGGCAGCCCCCAGATGGCCGCCGCCGTGCGCGCGCTGTCCCCCGCGCCCGCGCCGAAGTCTCCGCGCGACCGCTACGGTTCGAAGGACGCGGAGGAGACGGCCGGACTGCTGCCGCTCACCGCGGAGCGCTTCGGCGCGCTGCGCACCGCCGCGGAAGCCGGTCTGCCCCAGGAGCTCCAGGGCGCGGTGGTGGCGGTGGTGGCCGGCGACGCGGTCTTCCACGCGCGCGCGGGCGCCGAGCCTTCCTCGGACACCGCGGCGTTGGATGTCGCGGCGCTCGCCAGGGCGGGCACGTCCGTGGTGGACGCCTTCGGGGCGCCGCATGTGTTCGCGTCCGTGCCGCTCGTGTGGAGCGGTGAGGGGACTCCTGCTCCGGCGGTGACGCTGGTGGTGGGCGTGCCCCTGGCCGCGGATGCCGCGCTGCAGGGCGCGCTGGATGCGTCCGGCGCGGCCGCGGTGGGGCTCGTGCAGGGCGGTGACAAGGTGGTGGGTGGCGTTGGCGCGGAGAAGGCGCGGCTGGAGGGCTCGCTGCCCCGGCTGACGGTGGGTGCGAAGGACACGGTGCTGGAGTCGGGTTCGCTCCAGGCGCTGGGCCCGGTGCAGCTGCCCGCCTTCACCAATGGCGACGCGATGGGCGGCCAGGCGCCGCTGTTCGTGGGCTCGCGCCAGGCGCTGACGGGCACGCCGTATGAAGTCGTGGTGCTCGCGGGCACGGCGGCGACGCTGGCTCCGCTGGCCGCGTACCAGCACACCGCGCTGCTCGCGCTCGCGGGCCTGTTCGTGCTGAGCCTGGTGTGGACGGCGCTGATGGGCGGGAGCAAGAAGGACTCCGGCGAGGAGACCGTGTCGGGCGGTTCGGACACGCTGGGCTGGGGCGCGGCGATGGCCGCGCAGCAGTCCGCGCCCGCCGCGCAGCCCGTGGCCAACACGTCGCCGCCGGCTCCGGCCGCCGTGGCGCCCGTGGCCGCTGCTCCCGCGGATCCGTTCGGGTCGAGCGCGCACGCGGAGCCCCCGTCCAACCCGTTCGGGTCGGCCGCTCACGCGGAGCCCCTGTCCAATCCGTTCGCCTCGGTCGCTCCGCCGGCCGCTGCTCCCGCGGATCCGTTCGGGGACGCGTTCCCCTTCCCGGGCACTCCGGCTCCGGCCGCGGATCCGTTCGCGATGCCGCCTCCGGCCGCCGCTCCGTTCGCGATGCCGCCTCCGGCCGCCGCTCCGCTGGCGGATCCGTTCGCCGGGGTGGAGTCGTTCCCGTTCCCGTCTCCGCCCTCGGCCTATCCGCCGCCGGCCGCGGAGCAGTTCGCGCCGCCTCCGGCGTACGCCCATGGCGGCGCGATGCCCTTCGAGCAGCCGGTCCCGTCGGCCGAGCCCATTGCTCCCGCGGCGCCGCGTCACGCCGCGTTCGCCTTCGAGGATCAGCCCACGGCGGCGTACTCGCTCCAGCAGGCGGCCAATCCGTTCGCGCTGGCGGCGGCGCAGTCCTCGGATCCGGAGTCCCCGGAGACGACGCGCGTGGCGGCGATTCCGCGCGAGCTGCTCCAGGCCAGCACCCGGCCCACGTCTGAGGCCATCCCGATGCCGGCTCCGCGCTCCAACGCGGTGCCGCTGCCCATGCCGGGCGTCAACGGCGCGGCGGCCGCGGCGCTGTCGGAGGAGCAGCACTTCCAGGACGTCTTCCGCGAGTTCGTCACCACGCGCGAGCGCTGCGGTGAGCAGGCGGACGGCCTGACGTACGACAAGTTCGTGCAGAAGCTGCGCAAGAACAAGGAGCAACTCGTCACGAAGTACGCGTGCAAGACGGTGCGCTTCCAGGTCTACGTGAAGGAGGGCAAGGCCGCCCTCAAGGCGACGCCCGTCAAGGACTGACGGCCGCGCTCCACCGTGTAGTGCCCGAAGGCCCGGGACCTCTTCCACGAGGTGCCGGGCCTTCTTGCGTGGGGGTCAGCTCGCGCGGGGGAGCACGACGCTGAAGCGGGCGCCCTGGCCCGGCTCTCCGCCGACCTCCAGGCGGCCGCCGTGCTCCTGGAGGATGCGCGCGGCGATGGCGAGCCCCAGGCCGGTGCCGCCGTCCTTGGTGGTGAAGTAGGGCTCGAAGATGCGGGCGCGGTGCTCCAAGGGGATGCCGGGGCCTTCGTCCTCCACCTCGACGATGGCGTCCGCGTCGGTGCCCTTCACGCGCACGCGCAGCGCGCCGCCCTTGCCCGTCATCGCTTCTTCCGCGTTCTTCACCAGGTTGACGAGCACCTGGGTGAGCTGGTCCCGGTCCGCGCGGGCCACCACGCCCGTCTGGAGCGTGGGGACCATCTGGATGCCTTCGGGGGGCGCGGCGTACAGCGACAGGACGCTCTGGGTCAGCTCGCCCAGGTCCACCGGGGCGAGCTGGGGCTTGGGCAGGCGCGCGAAGCGGCTGAACTCGTCCACGATGCGCCGCAGTCGCTCCACCTCCTCCAGCACCACTCGCGCGCTCTCCTTGAAGAGGGTGGGGAAGCTGGGGTGGCGCGCCTCGTGCGCGGCCATCAGCGTCTCCAGCGACATGCGGATGGGCGTGAGGGGGTTCTTGATTTCGTGCGCCAGGCGCCGGGCGACCTCCTGCCACGCGGCGATGCGCTCGGTGGCCATCAGGCGCTCGGTGGTGTTCTTCAGCTCGGACGTCATGTGGTTGAACGTCCGGACGAGCTCGCCCACCTCGCCGGTGGCCCGGGCCGTCACCTGGACGTCCAGCGCGCCTTCCGCCACGCGGCGGGCGCCGGAGGTGAGGGCCTCCACGGGGCGCGTCATCCAGCGCGAGACCAGGAGGCCCAGGAGCGCCGCGAAGCCCAGGCCCAGGCCGGCGAGGAGGAGGAACGCGCGCATGACGCCCTCCTCGGCTTCGCGTGCGGCGGCTCGGCTGAAGGTGAGGCGCACGGAGGCCGCGTTGCCCAGCGGCAGTAGCTGCTCCACGGTGGGCGGGGCCGCGCTGCCCGCGTGCGCGACCTGGGTGCCGCCGGACAGGAGCGTCACGTCGGATTGCGTGAGGCGGGCCAGGTGCTGGGCCAGGCCGTCGTCCAGCACCACGCCGCCCACGGCCCACAGGCGCACGTCGCCGTAGTCCACGGGGCGCGCGGTGACGAGCGCGGGGACCTGGCGCAGGCCCGCGTCACCCCGCACGTCCACGCGCACGGTCACGGGCCTGGGGGACTTCTCCTTCGTCACGGCGAAGAGGGCGGGGTCCGGGTCGCCGCGCCGGGCGGGCAGGTGGCCGGAGGACAGCACGGTGCCGTTGCGGTCGAAGAGCGTGAGCACGGTGAGGCCGCGGCTCTTCATCAGGCCCTCGGCGGTGTTGGCCTGGATGACGCGCAGGGGGGCGGTGCGCGCGTCGCGCACGAGGTCCTCCATGGCGGGGCTCTCCACCAGTTCCTCGACGGCGCGGCGCGCGTTGGCGGCGGAGCGCTCCAGGGACTCCTGCGCGGAGGCGGTGGCGGCCGTCATGCGCGCGTCGAGTTCGCGCGACAGCGTGTCGCGCAGGCGCGTCAGCGTCAGGGGAACGACGACCGCCAGCGGCACCAGCGCGAGGAGGGCGAAGGCGAGCGCGAGCCGGGTCCTCAGGCGCATGCGGGCCGGTCCTTCCTGGGAGCTGCCGCGTGGATGGGGCTCACGGCCGGCCTCCGCCGCCAGAGGCCTCGACGGGGGCAAGCCAGGCGCCTTCGAGCACGGGCAGGCCCTGGGCATCCAGCACGAGCCCCGTCACCTCCGGCGCGACGCGCAGCGCGAGTCCCTGGGCGTACAGCGGGATGAGGGGCACGGAGGGCGCGAGCGCCAGGGCCCGTTCACGGCTTCGCGCGTCCCGGGCTCCGGCGTCCGTCAGGGCCCCGATGGGCGGCAGCTCCACGCCGAGCAGGTCGCGGCGGCCGCCAGCTTCCAGCACCACCGCCAGCGCGGGGCCGGGAACGGGCGGCAGCAGGAACGCGCTGAGCATCAGCTCGAAGTCGCCCTTCGCCTGACGGCTTCGCAGCGCGGCGCGCGACTGGGGCTCCAGCGCGACGGTGTAGCCCTGGTCGTGCAGCTTCACCTGGATGCGCTCGGCCACGGCGCGTTGATCCGCCAGCGCTGCGTCATAGACGAGCGTCACCTTGCGGGTCGCGCCCGCCGGAGGCGCATTGGGCCGGGGCCTGGGGCCCTGGGGCATCAACGCGGACGGCAGCAGGTTCGCCATGGGCACCGCGGGGCCCTTCACGAACAGGCGCGTGAGGTCCTCGCGGTCGATGGCGCTCTCCACCGCCTGGCGGAAGTCAGCAGGCACCTTCCGGGGCGAATACGCCAGATAGGTCGCGTACAGCGCGGCGCCCGTGAGGGTGTTGTCGTCGGGCGGTATGCCCAGTTCCACCAGCACCTGCCGCGCGGACCACAGCCGCGCGAGGCCCCGCTCATCCGTGGCGGTGAGCGCCAGCCGGTCCAGGTACGGACGGCCTTCGGGCCACGCGACCTGGGCCTCCAGCACGCCCCGGCCCACGGCACTGAACGGTCCCGACGCGGGCGACGGCGGCGTCGCGAGGGCAGGGTGGCACAGCGAGCGCTCCAGGTCGGGCCACGGAAACGCCAGCGCCAGGTCCAGCGTGGCGCCGGTGGACGTCACCTGCCGGCCCTCGCCGCGCAGGGGATACAGGAGCGCGCGGTACGGAGACTGCGACTCCGTGGAGGACAGCCGTGTCCACGCGCGGGCCACGGCGGTCGCGCTGGCCGCGGAGGGCATCGCCACGCGCAGGGCCTGCGGTACGGGACGCGACAGCTCGCGCGCCAGGGTTGGATGCACCTGACCGCCGGTGTCCACGCGGCACACGGACCGGGTCAGCAGGCCCAGCAGCGCGGCCTCCATCGGCGTGTCCGCGAGCGCGGGCTCACCGATTTCAGGGGGCCCCGCGTGCGCCACCCGCAGCTCGCCGCCGTAGCGCGGACGGCTGGCCGACAGTGCCGGAGTGGAGGACAGCAACACGAGGCCCGCGAGTGCGGAGCGGATCTTCACTGCGCCCTCCTGTCGATACCGCGGCGCCGCCGCTGCTTCGCGGCCCACCTGCCGAGGCGGGGCCGAATGGCCCGTGCCGCTGGACCGCGACGCCATCACCAGGAGTTCGAGGCGCTTGTGGGCCTTCATCATGGTGCACCCGTGCCGCTGGACCGCGACTGCCTCACCAGGACTTCGTGGCTCTTGTGCGCCCTCATCACGGTGCACCCTGGCGCAGGAGGAACAGCTCGCCCGTGCCGTCCGGCTTCCACGAACCCACGATGACTTCGCGGCGCTTGTCACCATCCAGGTCCGCCGTCACCACGTACAGCGCCCGGCCCGGCGGGAGCGCTCCCTGCCACAGGGGCTCGTGCGCCAGTGGCGCGTCGGAGTTCAACGACAGCACCCGCAACACGTCTGGCGACGGCTGAAGCTGAGGTGACGTGGTGAGCAGCTCCGGCACCCCGTCCCCATCCAGGTCTCCCAGCGCGCTGCCCGCGCCCAGCCCGGACACCTTCAACGGCGCGGATGCGGGACGCGTGTAGAGCGACGCCGTGCTGTCCGCGTGCACGAACAGCATGCGCGGCGCCGCGAAGCTCGCCGTACCGAAGGGCGCGGGCACGGTGAGACTCCGCCCGTCCGCCAGCCGGACCTCGGGCGCGAACACCGTCTGTCCCGGCACGAACGTCCCGCGCTCCGCCGTCCCCAGCGGCGCTGCGTCCAACGTCCCCGACGGACGCAGTGTCCCCTTCGCCTTGTCCAGCACCAGCACCTCGCCGCGCGCATACCGCGTGCTCCAGACCGCCAGTCGAGGCGGCCCCGTCAGCACCGCCAGCGCTCCGAAGGGTTCGCGCGTCGTAGCCGTGGCCGACGCCCCTTCCAGCTCCCGCCTCGCGAGCACCCGCCCGTCCGCGCCGAACACCACCACCTCGTGCTCGGTGAGCGCGGCCACTTCATCGCGGCCATCGCCATCCAGGTCGCCCGCCGCCAGTGCGGCCAGCGGCGTCTCCAGCCTCGCGAACACCGCGCCCAGCAGCCGCACCGGCCGCCGCTCCCGCGGACCCGGGCCCGTCACTCCCGAGGACGGCGTCCCCACCGCCGCCAACGCCAGCACCGCGGCATCGGCCTCCACGCCCTCGGCCACGGCGGCGGCGGGCTTCGGTGGACGCGTGGGCGTGCGGCCGGACCAGAAGTTCACCCACGTGCCCAGCACGTCACCCCGCGCCACCAACTCGCCGCCCTCCACGTCCAGCGTGAGCCGCGCCAGCGAGCGGGCTCCCTGTTCGCGGGCGTCGGCCTCGGCGCGCTCGGGCGGAACGTCCAGCACCACCGGCCCCAGGTTCATCGCGGACAGCCGCGCGGCGAGCAGCGTCCCGAAGGCCCGGCGCAACTCCGGAGAGCTTCCGGACAGGGAGAGCGCCACGGGAGCCTCCGCGGATGCACCGCGAATGGCGTCGGCCACGGCCAGGGCCAGCCGGGCGGAGGCGGGGGGCGCGCTTTCGTCCGACTCCGCGAAGGCGGGCAGGGCGAACGCGAGCGCGAGGACCAGCGGAAGGAGCGAGCGACTCACAGCCCCCTTTTGCCACCTTCCTCCAGGAAGTAGTTGTCCGGCGTCACCTGTCCGGGCGGCGGGGCCTCGGCGGTGGGCTGGGTGCCCTCCAGGTAGGGCTCCATCCGGCCCGGAACGGCGTTGCCCGCGAGCAGCCCGGTGACAGGGTCGATGCGCACCTGGGTGACGCCCGGCGGCACCTCGAAGTCGCGCGCGGGCAGGCCCTCCTCCGCCACCCGCATGAAGTTGAGCCACAGGGGCAGCGCGGCCCGGCCGCCCGTCTCGCTGCTGCCCAGGGGCGAGTTGTCATCGAAGCCCACCCACGCGCTGGCCACCCAGTCCATCGTGTAGCCGTTGAACCACGTGTCCTTGGACTCGTTGGTGGTGCCCGTCTTGCCCGCGGCGGGCCGGTTCAGCTCCCGCACCGCGCGCGCCGAGCCGTCCTCCACCACGCTGCGCATCAGCGACGTCGTGAGGTACGCCACCGCCGGAGGCAGCGTCTCCTCGAAGGCCGGCTGGTGCTCCTCCAGCACCGTGCCCTTCGCGTCGCGCACGCGCAGGAGCGTCAGCGGCTCCGCGTAGCGGCCGTTGGCCTGGAGCGTGGCGTACGCGTTGACGGCCTCCAGCATCGTCACCTCACCGGTGCCCAGGGCCAGCGTGAGGTTCTCCGGCAGCGCGGAGCGGATGCCGGCCCGGCGCGCGAAGTCGATGGCGGTCGCGGGTGTGACCGATTCGATGAGCCGCACGGACACCGTGTTCTTCGACTTGCTCAGCGCCGTGCGCAGCGTCATGGGGCCTTCGAAGCGCCCGTCGAAGTTCTTGGGCCGCCACGTCTTGCCCGTGTACGGGTCGCGGATGGACTCCGGCGCGTCGTTCACCGTGGAGAGCGGGGTGAAGCGGCCACTGGCCAGCGCCGCGCCGTAGATGAAGGGCTTGAACGACGAACCCGGCTGGCGCTTCGCCTGCGTGGCGCGGTTGAACGACGAGCGCTCCGCGTCATAGCCGCCCACCATGGCCACCACGTTGCGGTTGGCCGGGTTGATGACCACGAGCCCGCCCTGCACCACGGGCACCTGATCCAACGTGGCCTCCACGAAGGCCGGCGCCGGAGGAGCCTTGAGCACGCGCACGAACACCAGCTCCCCGGGAGTGAACACGTCCGAGATGTCCTTGGGCGCCTTCTTGCCCTTCTGCCGCGCCCAGGTGGTGGAATCGAAGGACACCTCCGCGGTGCGGCCCACCAGGTCCACGCGCGCCACGTTTCGCTTCGCGTCCACCTCCGTCACATAGCCGGTGAGGCGCAGCCCCTCCTCCATCGGCTTGAGGATGACCTGGCCCACGCGCGCACGCTCCGGCGACTGGGCCTCCTCTTCCTCCGAGTCCGTGTCCGCGGCCAGGGCGGCGGGGCGCGGCTCCTCGGCGCCTTCCACCTCCTGCGCGGTGGGCGCCTTCGCCGGAGCCGGGGCGGCGAGAGGCTGCGCCAGCGGCGCCAGGTCCGCGACGTAGCCCTGGTCCTTCTGCCGCCGGCCGGCCTCCTCGATGCGCTGGACGATGAGCTCGCGGTAGCGCTTCCACTGAGCCTCCTCCAGCTTGCCCTGCGCGCCCCGGTAGCCCTGGCGCCGGTCCACGGCCTCCAGGCCGTCACGCACGGCCTGCTCGGCGGTGTTCTGGAGCTTGGGCACGAGCGCGATGTCCACGCGCAGGCCGCCCTCCATCACCGTCTTCTCGCCGTAGCGTTCAATCAGCGTGCGGCGGATCTCCTCCGCGTAGTAGGCGCCCGCGCTGACCGTCTTGCGCGGCGCGAGCACGATGGGCTTCTCCTTCTCCGCGTCCACCACCGCGCGCGGCACGAAGCCCTGGCCCGCCATCTGCTCCAGCACGTAGCGCTGGCGAGCCTTGGCGCGGGTGATGTTCGCCACCGGGTTGATGCGGTGGGGCGACTGCACGGTGCCCGCGAGCACGGCGGCCTCGCCCACGGTCAGGTCCTTGGCGTGCTTGCCGAAGTAGTAGAGCGCCGCCTCCTCCAGCCCGTAGCGGCGCTGCCCGAAGTACACGCCGTTGATGTAGAGGCTGAGGATCTGATCCTTCGTGAGTGCCTGCTCCAGGCGCGGCGTGAGGATCCACTCGCGGATCTTCCGGCCCAGGCTGCGCTCGGGCGTGAGCAGCATGTTCTTCACGACCTGCTGCGTGAGCGTGGACGCGCCGGACTTGCGGCTGCCGGGGATGAGGTTCTTCACGCCCGCGCGCAGGATGCCGAAGGGGTCCAGGCCCTCGTGCTTGTAGAAGTCCGCGTCCTCGGCGGCGAGGAACGCGTTGCGCACGTGCGGGGGCAGGTCCTCCATGCGGACGAGCGTGCGGCGCTCCAGCGCGTACTCCGCGCAGAGCGAGCCGTCCGCGCACGTCACCTTCGTCACCTGCGGCGGCTTGTAGTTGCGCAGCGACTCCACGGAGGGCAGGTCGCGGCTGAAGTAGACGTACGTGCCCACGCACACGCCGATGACGAGCACCAGCCCGACGGCGCCCAGCACCAGGAGCCGCTTCGTCCAGCGCCACAGCGCGGCGCCGAAGCCGCCCTTCTTGGGCGGCGGGGCTCCGGTCGGGGCCGGGGAGAGGGGCTCGGGAGAAGGAGGCATCGGTCGGGCCGGAGTCATGACGCTCGTGAATGCGGGGATGAAGGACTGGAGGTTAGACCGGGGGGCGGGCGGGGAGAACCCGCCTGGGCCGTCCCCCCCGGGAACGGCGCTGTTTCCTGGCTGCCCGCCCTACGGCGCGACGGGCGGGAGCGGCTCCGGCAGAGCTGGACCCGCCAGGTCGGCCCGGGCCACGCGGCCCACCCGCTCCGCGTTGACGCGGGCCTGCACGTAGCGGGGTGACAGCCGGGTGGCGGCGGCGTAGGCGGCGCGGGCCTCCTCCAGCCGGCCCAGGCGCTCGCAGGCGACGCCCAGGTTGTTCTGCACGTAGGCCACGTGCGGCAGGAGGCTGGCGGCCTGGGTGAGGACCTCCACGGCGCGAGCGTTGTCGTTGGCGCGCAGGTAGGCGAAGCCCAGGTTGTTGAGCGCGTGGCCGTGCTCGGGATCCAGGTGCACCGCCTGCTGGAAGCGCAGGATGGCGGAGGTGAGCTCATGGGCGCCCAGGTGCGCGCGGCCGAGCACCTGGTACACCTCCGCGTCCTCCGGGTCGCGCAGGAGCGCCTCTTCGCCCACGCGGACGGCGTCCGGGAATCGGCCCTCCGACACCAGCAGCCGCGCCTGCTGCACCAGCGCCCCCGCGTCATGAGGCTCCGCCTGACCCAGCCGGGCGTACGCGTCGATGGCGAGCGTCGTGTCCCCGGCCACCCGGGCCGTGCGCGCCAGCTGCGCCAGGGCGTCCGTGGCGCCCGGGTCGTCGTGCAGCGCGCGGCGCAGCTCCGTCACGGCGCCGGACAGGTCCCCCAGGTCGCGCAGGCCCAGGGCGCGGGCTACGTGGTCCACCCGGCGGGCGTGCGTGTGCGGCAGCGCCAGGGCGTCACCGGGGACGGCGGCGTCGGTGGAGGGCTCCACGGGGGCGGCCTCGTCCACGAGGCGCGGGGCGGCCATCGAGAGCTCGTGGCCCGGGGCCTCCAGGGGAAGGGTGGGAGCCGCGACAGGGGCCTGTCCAGCGCGGGCCTCCATGGCGTGGGAGAGCCAGGGCTTGAGCAGGCGGGGCAGGGGGACGTCCTCCCAGGCGGCGAGCCCCAGGGCGGCGAGCGCGGCGGGGATGAGGGCCTTGCGAAGCGCGGGCGGCACGGTGAAGCGCCGGGAGGAGGCGGTGCGACGGGGCCGGGTGCGCGTCTTCGGGTTCATGGCAATCCCCTATTGCGACCGGTGTGCCAACGGAGTTCCCCTCGGGAGGCCGGCGGGTGTGTCCCTGGGGCCACAGGCGCGAGGGGAAAAGCGTGGCAGGGGCGTGGGCCGCGTGCGACGGTCCGCGCCGCATGCGAATCGCGACCTGGAACGTGAACTCGGTGAGGGCTCGGCAGCAGCGGTTGGTCAACTGGCTGAAGAGCGCCCAACCAGACGTGCTGTGCCTGCAGGAGCTCAAGTGCACCGACGCGGACTTCCCCTTCGACGTGGTGAAGGAGGCGGGCTACTTCGCCGCGGTGCACGGGCAGAAGACGTACAACGGCGTGGCCATCCTGGCGAAGACGGAGCCCACGGACGTCATCCGGGGCCTGTCGGACGGGGTGGATGACACGCACGCGCGCTTCATCAGCGCGACGGTGAACGGCATCCGCGTGGTGAGCGCGTACGCGCCCAACGGGCAGCAGGTGGACTCGCCCGCGTACGTCTACAAGCTGGAGTGGTACCGGCGGCTGCGGAACTACCTGGACACGCGCCACAAGCCGGACGACCTGGTGGTGATGGGCGGGGACTGGAACATCGCGCCGGACCCCATCGACGTGTACGACGTGGCGCAGTGGGAAGGGCAGACGCTCTTCACGTTGCGCGAGCGGGACGCGCTCCAGCAGGTGTGTGCCTTTGGCCTGACGGACGCGTTCCGCAAGCTCTACCCGGACGTGCAGAAGTTCTCCTGGTGGGACTACCGGATGCTGATGTTCCCCAAGAACAAGGGCGTGCGAATCGACCACCTGTTCCTCACGGCGCCGCTGGTGCCCCGGCTCACGGCGTGTGACGTGGACCGCGAGGAGCGCAAGGGGCAGCAGCCGTCGGACCACGCGCCGGTGTGGCTGGAGTTGAAGGACTGAGTAGAGTCGGAGGCATGTCCGTCCTCCGACTTGAATGCACGAAGTGCGACCAGACGTTCGCGCCGGGCAAGGTGTGGAACCTGTGCACGGCGTGTCAGGCGCCGCTGTTCGCGCGCTACGACCTGGAGCGCGCGGCGAAGACGTTGCGCAAGGAAGCGCTGCCCGGACGTGAGCGCTCCATGTGGCGCTACCACGAGGTGCTGCCGGTGGATGACCCGGCGCAGCGCCTGACGTTGGGGGAGGGCTTCACGCCGCTGCTCCCCACGCCCCGGTTGGGCTCACGGCTGGGGTTGAAGCACGTCCTGGTGAAGGACGAGAGCGGCAACCCGACGGGCTCCTTCAAGGCGCGGGGCCTGTCCGCCGCGGTGTCCATGGCGAAGGCGCTGGGCGCGAAGGCGGTGTGTCTGCCCTCCGCGGGGAACGCGGGCAGCGCGCTGGCTGCGTACGCGGCGCGCGGCGGGCTGGAGGCGCACGTCTTCGTGCCGAAGGACATCGCGTCGCTGTTCCTGATGGAGACGCGGGCCTACGGCGCGCACGTGGAGACGGTGGACGGACTCATCTCCGACGCGGGCCGGGTGTGCGCGGGGCTGGCGAAGGAGCACGGCTGGTACGAGTGCGCCACGCTGAAGGAGCCCTACCGGGTCGAGGGCAAGAAGACGATGGGCTACGAGCTGGCGGAGCAGCTGGGGTGGACGCTGCCGGACGTCATCCTCTATCCGACGGGTGGAGGCACGGGGCTCATCGGGATGTGGAAGGCCTTCGAGGAGATGGAGGCGATGGGGCTGATTGATTCGAAGCGGCCCCGGATGGTGGCGGTGCAGGCGGAAGGTTGCGCGCCCATCGTGAAGGCGCACGCGGAAGGCAAGCCGGACGCGCCCATGTGGCAGGGCGCGACGACGCACGCGCACGGCCTGCGGGTGCCCAAGGCGCTGGGGGACTTTCTCATCCTGCGCGCGGTGAAGGACAGCCACGGCACGGCGGTGTCGGTGACGGAGGAGGAGATCGTCCAGGGCACGAAGGACGCCGCCGCGGCGGAAGGGCTGTTCATGGCGCCGGAGGGTGGCGCGTGCGTGGCGGCGCTCAAGAAGCTTCAGGCCGCCGGGGACGTGAAGCCGGAGGAGACGGTGGTCGTGTTCAACACGGGCACGGGCTTCAAGTACGTGGAGAACATGGCGCCGCTGTGGTGAGCCGCATGATGACGAGGCTCTTCGCGGTGGGTTTGTGCGTGTTGCTGACAGGTTGCGCGTCCGCGCCCTTGCCGGCGCTGGAGGACTGGGGCGCGGCGGAGGATGACGCCTGCGAGGGGCACGACCGGTGTGTGGCGCTGGTCTGTGCTGACGACCTCTGCGGGCTGTATCACTGTGAAGACACCGGTGTGTTGCTGGCACGGGGAGGCATCCGGCCTCCCGTGTCGTCAGCGGCACCTGGTTCAGGTCCCCGGCGCAATTGGGGCAGTGCCCAGCCGCTTCCAGGGGACCGCGAAGCCATCTTCGTCATCCGTTGGTACAACCATCCCGCGCCTCCTCCGCCACCGGATGGCAGGAGGCCTTCCGGCTCGGGATGGGTCAAGCATCATCTCTACCCTCAAGAGGAACGCCTCGCGGAGTTCTTCTGGCGGAGGGGAAGAATCAACGTGCATGACTTCACGATGGTCATTCCCCGTGCGGAGCACGTACGAATCCATGGGCCGGGAGGGCGGGGTGGTCCCTGGAATCAGACGTGGCGTGACTTCGCTCGTAAGAACACGAATGCGACTCCGAAGGAGATCCAGGACCAACTGGCTCGGATGATCGTTGACTTCAACATCATGGGACCCATTGTTTCCTACTATTAGCTTCGCTAGTCGCCGGAGGATCCGTGAGGTTCTTTGAAGTGAATGCTGCGAAAGGGGCGCGCTTCACCGGATTCATCGATGGCGCGCACCGATGGGGATTGCCGGGAGGGTTGTGTCCTGTGTGTGGGTCCAGCCCTGGTGGACTGGGAGAGGCATATCCCTCCGTGGATCTCTCGGGCTGGGCCCATAGGGGAGAGCTCGCGGAAGCACGGCAGGTTCCGCTCGAGGAGTACGAGCGACTGCGTGATCTCGTCCGGCTTCAGGTGCCCTTCGAGGCGCCATTGCTGCCAGGGGCCGAGTTCGGGCCTCTCATCGGCAAGGCCTCCGGCAAGTGGAGTGCGCTCGATCTGTATGACCCTTGGACCCTGGTGATGCGGAGCGAGATCGTGGACCTGCTGCGTGAGGCAGGCATCGCCCTTCGCGCGAGCAAGATGGACCTGCGCTTTCGGAGCAAGGTCGAGGTGGAGCTGCGGGAGGTCGAGATCCATTGCCGAGGCCGACTGCACGACAGCTGCTTCCCGGGCGGGCGGGAACGCCCCTGCGAACGGTGCGGGCGGCAAGGAGGCAGTTATCCCGACGCCCCCATTCTCGATGGGCGCACTCTGACCGGCGACCTGGACCTGTTCCGCCTCAGCGACTACACGACCATCATCATCGCCACGGAGCGCTTCGTGGACGCCGTGAACCGCTTCGGATTCGAAGGCGTCGTGTTCAAGGAGCTCCCCGTCCTCTGATTTACGGAGCCACGTCCAGTCGCGTCCAATCCGCGGCGACCTGGAGCTCCAGCACGCCGTCCTCGAAACGGTGTGCCTGCGCTCCCGTCACCTTTCGCACGGACGTCAATCCATACACCCGGATCGTCTCCTCCGTCCGTGCCCGCGCGAGCGTTCCCGCCTCGCTCCGCTCCAATCGCAGCATTCCATCCGTCACACCGCCGCGCAGCGCCGTGAGCCGTGACGCACCGTAGCCGTCTCCCGCGTCCTCGTAGAGCCGGCCGTGGATCTCCGGCGCCGCGTGCACGTGCCACTCCAGGTGCTTCCAGTTCGCGTCCGTGGTGTGCATCGCGGGCCGTGTCAGCGCCACCGCGCCTCCCGCGCGCAGCCACACCGGCACCGTGTCCAGCGGCCCGTCCGCGATGACGTGCTGCCCTCCCTCGCGCACCTCCCCTGTCCACTCCAGTCCCGGCCACTCCAGCCATGTCCCCGCCGGCAGGTACGCCAGTCGCTTCGTCTGCCCAGGCCGCACCACCGGCGCCACCAGCAGGTCCCTTCCGAACAGGAACTGATCAAACGCGCCCGCAGCCTCCGCGTCCCCGGGTGCCTCCATCAACAGCGGCCTCAGCGGCGCGATCCCCGTCTCCGACGCTTCGTGCATCAGCGTGTACAGCGTGGGCAGGAGCCGGTACCGCCGCTCCAGCGCCGCTCGCGCCAGCGTCAGGTAGGGCTCTCCGAACCGCCACGGCTCCTGCGGCGACGTTCCCTTGCCCGCGTGGTTGCGCATCAGCGGGTAGAACGTGCCCGTCTGCATCCACCGCACCAGCAGCTCACCGTTCGCCCGGCCGATGAAGCCCGGGATGTCCACCCCCGTCAGCGCCACCGCTGCCAGTCCCAATCCCATCAACATGGGCAGTGACGTCTCCAACTGCGTCCAGTGGCTGGAGTTGTCCCCTGTCCACACCGCCGAGTAGCGCTGGATGCCCGCGAACCCCGCCCGCGTCAGCAGGAACGGCCGGGCCTCTGGACGCAGCTCGCGCAAGCCCTCGAACGCGCCCTTCGCCATGCCCAGCGCGTAGACGTTGTGCACCTCCAGGTGCCGCTTCTCCCCGTGACGCGCGTCATACGGCAGCGTCTTGCCCTCCACCTGATCAATGCCTTCCGCGCGCTCACTCGTCAGCGTGAGGATGCCCACGTCCGGCTGCACCCCTAAACACGACGGCTCGTTCATGTCGTTCCAGAACCCCGCCACGCCCATCGCCACGAAGTCGCGATGCAGGCCTCCCCACCAGCGCTGCACCTGAGGCCGCGTCAGGTCCGGGAACACCGCGGGCTTGGGCCACACCTCGCCCACCAGCACTCCGCCACGGTCGTAGCGCACCAGGTAGTCGCGTGCCTTCGCGTCCTCGTACACGTTCCAGCCCGGCTCCAGCTTCAAGGCCGGGTCGATGATGGGCACCAGCCGCACGCCCTGCGCCGCCGCCTCGCGCACCAGTCCGGCCGGGTCTGGATAGCGCGCGCTGTCCCAGGTCCAGACCTTGTACCCATCCATGTAATCGATATCGAGATACACGCAGTCCAGCGGCAGGTTCCGCTGCCGGTAGCCCTGGATGACGCCCCGGATGTCTTGCGCGTTCTCGTAGCCCCAGCGGCTCTGCTGCGCGCCCAGGCTCCACAGCGGGGGCAGGGGAGGCCGCCCCGTCAGCGCCGCGTACCTTCGCACCACGTCCGCGGGCATGGGTCCCGCGAAGAGGTAGCAGTCCAGCTCCGGCCCCCACGACTCCCACGCCACCCGCGACGCGTCCGCCAGCGCCACGTCCACCTCCGAGCGCCAGGACTCGTCCAGGAAGAACCCCCACGCCACGCCGTCGCGCAGGCCCACGAAGAACGGGATGGACTGGTAGAGCGGATCCGTGTCCGGGTGGTGCGGCACCACGTCCGTGTTCCAGAACGTGAAGTGCATGCCGCGCTTGTCCAGCGGCCCCACCTTCTCGCCGAACCCCAGGTAGCGCTCCCCCTCCGGCGCCCGCAGCTTCAGCCGCGCGCGGTGCCGGCTCATCGGATACGCGGCCTGCACCTCACCGGACACATCCACGCAACGCGCAAGCTCCCGCCCCTTCGCGTCCTGGAAGCGCCACGTCCCCGACTCCGTATCCACCTCCAGGGACACGCCCTCCGCCGTCACCCGCGTGCGCTCGCCGTCGCGCTCGACCTTCAGGGGGTGGCCCCCTTCGGCGATGACGGACCAGGACCGCTTGCCGGGCAGTTCGGGATGGAGGAAGCCGATCTCCGACGACACCGGCGCGTGCCTCAACCGCAGCACTCCGGGCAGCGGACACGACACCTCCAGGACGGCATGCCGGCCGGACAGGCGCAGCCGGTGGGGTTCGACGTGGGCGTCAGTGACGTGCATGCCTCGCAATCTAGGGAGCGCGCGCGGCCCGCACCCGCCTTTCCTCCCGGGCTCGTGCGATGCTGTGCACTGCCATGACGCCGCCACCTGATCCGCTGCCGTTCCCGGACAGCCTCTGCCACCGCTGCGCCGCGCCGCCCCGCTACGTCCAGACCCGGACCTCCACCTTCATCATGTGTCCGCTCCTGCCCCAGAAGTACGCGCCCCAGCCCGTGCGCGCGTGCTCTCTCTTCCGTCCCACCGAACCCGGCGCCACACCCGCCTGACTCTGGTGGCGAGCAGGCAGCGGGGCGAAAAGGCCATTCCCCGCGCGGCATCCGTACCTTTGTCACAAGCAAAGGAGCCTTCATGGCCAGCCGTCGGAAGACCCACGCCGCCCCCCGGCGCAAGCACGCCGCCGCCACGCCCGCGAAACGCGCCGCGCGCAAGAGCCACGCGTCCGCCAGCGCCAGCGGCCGGTATACGGACCCCGCGCTGCGCGAGCGCCTCAAGAAACGCATCATGAAGAGCGACAAGGGCGGCCGCGCCGGCGAATGGAGCGCGCGCAAGGCCCAGCTCCTCGCCGCTGAATACAAGAGGGCCGGCGGCGGCTACCAGGGGGCTCGCGGCACCTCGCAGCGCCACCTGTCGTCCTGGACGAAGGAGAAGTGGGGCACCCAGGACGGCGGCACCCGCGCCCGCCACGGCCGCACCACCGCGCGCTACCTGCCCAAGGAGGCCTGGGCCCACCTGAGCCCGGCCCAGAAGAAGGCCACCGAGCGACGCAAGCGCACCGGCTCCCGGGCGGGCCGCCAGTTCGTCGCCAACACGCCCGCCGCACGCCGGGCGAGGAAGCAGGCCACGAAGCGCTAGCCCACGTCCCGGGGCCCTCCGTTCATTCCGGAGGCGTGCGACAGGTCCCGCCCGGCCGGCTCGCGCTCGTGGCATAGAGTGCGGACCTCCTGGAGGCGGGAAGCCCACACGCTCCGGGAGACGGAGAGGACGTCATGGACTGCGACTGGCTCATCATCGGCTCGGGGTTTGGCGGCAGCGTCAGCGCGTTGCGGCTCGTCGAGAAGGGCTATCGCGTGGTGATGCTGGAGAAGGGCCGGCGCCTCCA
Organism: Corallococcus sp. AB030; assembly: GCF_003668965.1. NCBI lineage: Bacteria > Pseudomonadati > Myxococcota > Myxococcia > Myxococcales > Myxococcaceae > Corallococcus > Corallococcus sp. AB030. The sequence continues at coordinate 62,497 of NZ_RAWQ01000013.1, read as the reverse complement.
GGGCCAGGACTTCCCCAAGTCCAACTGGAACCTGAAGCGCTGGCTGTGGATGCCGCGGCTCGGGTGGCGCGGCCTCTTCAAGATGACCTTCTTCCGCCACGTCACCGTGCTGTCCGGCGTCGGCGTGGGCGGCGGCTCGCTCGTCTACGCCAACACGTTGCCCATCCCGCGGGACGACTTCTTCGACGCCGCCTCCTGGGGCCACCTGGCGCCGTGGAAGGAGGAGCTCGCGCCGCACTATGTGACCGCGCGCCGCATGCTGGGCGCCACCGTCAACCCGCTCAACACGTTCCCCGACCAGGTCCTGCGTGAAGTGGGCGAGGACCTGGGCCGCCCCGACTTCCAGTCCACCACCGTGGCCGTCTACTTCGGCGAGCCCGGCGTCACCGTGAAGGACCCGTATTTCGGCGGCGAGGGCCCGGATCGCACCGGCTGCAACGCGTGCGGCGGCTGCATGCTGGGCTGCCGCAACAACGCCAAGAACACGCTCGACAAGAACTACCTCTACTTCGCGGAGAAGAAGGGCCTCACCCTCCATGCGGACACGGAGGTGACGTGGGTGCGCCCCCTGCCCGGCGGCGACGGTTACGAGGTGACGGCGAAGCAGGGCACCGGCTTCTTCAAGAAGACGCGCCGCTTCACCGCGAAGCACGTCATCTTCGCGGGTGGCGTGCTGGGCACCCTGGACCTGCTGCTCAAGCTCAAGGACGCGCCAGACGGCCTGCCCCAACTCTCCGAGCGCGTGGGCGACGGCGTGCGCACCAACTCCGAGGCGCTCATCGGCGTCATCAGCGGCAAGAAGCAGAAGGACCGCGACCTGTCCCGGGGCATCGCCATCGGGTCCATCCTGCACACCGACGAGCACTCGCACCTGGAGCCCGTGCGCTACCCGGCGGGCTCCGGTTTCTTCCGCCTGCTCATGGCCCCCCACGTCCCCGGCGCCACCGCGTGGTCGCGCGTGGCCCGGCTGGTGGGGCTGCTCGCGCGCCGGCCCGTGCGCTTCCTCCAGGCCTTCTTCGTCCCGGACTTCGCGCGCCGCACGATGATCCTCCTGTACATGCGCACCATGGAGGGTCACCTGCGCATGCGCCGCGGCCGCGCGCTCACCACCGGCTTCCGCTCCGGCCTCACCACCGGCCTGCAGGAAGGCCCCGCGCCCACCGCGAACATGCCGGAGGCCTTCGACCTGGCGAAGCGCGTGTCCGACAAGCTGGATGGCTACCCCATGACCATGGTCAGCGAAACGCTCATGGGCATCCCGACCACCGCGCACATCCTGGGCGGCGCGTGCATGGGGGACTCGCCAACGACAGGCGCCATCGACGCACGCCACCGCTTGTATGGCTATGAAGGGCTGTACGTGGTGGATGGCGCGGCCATCTCCGCCAACCCAGGCGTGAATCCCTCACTCACCATCGCCGCGCTCGCCGAGCGCGCCATGACCTTCATCCCCGCCGCCCGGGAGCTGCCCCGGGGCGACACGGACGCCACGCTCGAAACACCCTCGCGCGCCCACGCCGCCATCTCCTGACACCCCCCGCGGGGCGTGTACGCGGATGCCCCCTGTGCCCCCTTGGGACCTGGGGGCGGGCACCATTGGTCAGACGTGAGCGCGGGCCTTGTACTCCGGTCCTGATTTCGGCGTGTCCGGTGGACGCGGGAATGCCCCGCTTGTCATTGTTGGCTGCGAATGCACGGGCTGGCGCCACCCCGGCGCTGTCCCTCTCCGTCGGTATTGGAGCCGACAGTGTTCAGGCACCGGCACTTCACGTGCCCCCAGGCAGCATGGCTGGCCTGGAGAGTTCCGTGTAGTTCGTATTTTACATGATTATCCGTTTTCGCCACCAGCCCGGTCAGGTGAAGAGATGACTTCGTTCATGTCAGCCTTTTCCATTCATGTTCCGGTGAATGTCTCTCCAGGCCTGGAGGACCGGGCCGCGGCGCTGCTGGCGTTGCAGTTGCGTGAGTCGCGCAAGCGGGTGGATGGCCTGTTCACCTGGCTGATGTTGGGGCAGTGGGCGGCGGCGGTGGTGGTGGCGGTGTTCGTGTCTCCCCATGGGTGGGAGGGCAAGGTGCGCGCGCTGCACCTGCACGTGCAGACGGCGGTGCTGCTGGGCGCGGCGCTGAGCGTGTTCCCGGTGATGCTCACGCGGCTGCACGCGGGGGAGACGGCGACGCGCCACGTGGTGGCCGTCAGTCAGATGCTCTGGTCCGCGCTGCTCATCCACCTGACGGGGGGCCGCATCGAGACGCACTTCCACATCTTCGGCTCGCTGGCGGTGCTGTCGTTCTACCGCGACCCGAAGGTGCTGCTCACCGCCAGCCTGGCCATCGTCGTGGACCACTGCATGCGGGGCGCGCTGTGGCCGGAGTCCGTCTACGGACAGCTGCACCCGGAGTGGTGGCGCTTCCTGGAGCATGCGTTCTGGGTGGCCGCCATCGACGTGGTGCTGGTTGTCGCCTGCCGGGACGCGCTGCGCGAGCTGGGAGAGCGGGCCGGGCGTCAGGCCCTGGCGGAGGCCACCATCGAGGAGGAGCTGGCGCTGCGCGTGGGGCAGCTGGACGCCGCCGTGCGCGAGGTGCACGCCGTCCGCGGCCACGTGGAGCAGATGGAGCGGTTGGCGTCGCTGGGGCAGCTCACCGCCAGCGTCAGCCACGAACTGCGCAACCCGCTGGCGGCCGCGCGCACCGCGCATGCGTTCGTCCAGCGCCGGCTGCGCAGGGTGGAGACCTCCCCCACGGATCCGCGCATCGCGCGCTTCCTGGACATCATCGACCGGGAGCTGCAGGCGTGCTCGGTCATCATCTCCGACCTGCTGGACTACGCGAAGGGCCGGCCTCCGCGCCGCACGCCCTGTCCGCTCAAGCCATTGGTGGAAGAGGCCATCAGCGTGGTGCCGCGCCGCGAGGGCGTGCGCGTGCACATCCAGGTCCCGGATGGGCTGCCGGTGCCGTGCCTGGACCGCGAACAGTTCCGCCAGGTGCTGGTCAACCTCATCCAGAACGCGGTGGAGTCCATTCCGGCGGAGCGCTCCGGGACGGTCTGCGTGCACGCCGATGCATTGGGGGATGGCGGCTGGAGCCTGCGCGTGACGGACGACGGGCCGGGCATCCCCGCGTCGCTCCTGGAGCGCATCTTCGAGCCCATGTTCACCACCAAGCTGCGCGGCACCGGGCTGGGGCTCGCCATCGTGAAGCGGCTGGTGCAGGGACATGGCGCGCGCATCCAGGCGGAGAGCGACTTCGGCCATGGCTCGCGCTTCACCGTCCTCCTCCCTGAAGCGTCTCTTCCCTGAGGCGTACGCGCCGGCTGCCGCGGCGCATCCCGGAAGAGAGCAGCAGCACGTTGGCGATTCGCACGTGGGGCGTGGGCTCACGCGATAACGGAGGCAGGCATGCAGGCACAGGCGAAGCCGTACCCGGAGGCGGGTGCGGTGGATGCGGACTGGGCAGTGCGGCGCATGGCGGCGACGGAGCTGGACACCGCCCGGGGGATGTTCTTCCTGGGGGTACTGGAGACGGTGCGCACCGGCGTGGGTGAGGAGGCGGTGGCCGCCTGCCGGGCGGTCACCGACGAGCGCCGCTTCGTGGGTTTCTTCAACTACCCGGTGGCCACCTTCCTCAAGCTGGCGCAGGTGGCGGCGCGGCAGTTGTCACCCCGGTGGGGCGGGGTCGACGAAGCGCTGCGGCAGATGGGGATGCAGGCCACGCGAAGCTTCCTGGAGTCCGCGGTGGGGCGCACGTTCCTGCTCCTCGCCGCGGGTGACCCTCGCAAGCTCGTGACGAACCTGCCGTCCGGCTACCAGATGGCGGTGAGCTACGGGGAGCGCACCGTCGACTGGAAGGGAGAGGGGGACGCGCTGTTCGTCATGCGGCGTGACTTCATGCCGCCGGCGTATCACGAGGGGGTGCTGCGCGAGGTGCTCGCCATGGTGGGGACTCGGAATCCGCGGGTGCAGGGGCGCAAGCTGGGCCTTCTGGACACCGAGTATCACATCACCTGGGAGGTGCCCGTCGTGCTGCCCGCGGAACCCCCCAAGCCGTCCCGCTGGCGGGTGTTCCAGTAGGGCGCGCGGGGGACCGGGAGTTGGGGCCCGGTCCCCCTGGCGTCGCGCTCTGGATGGCGCGGGAACTTGCGCCTCCGGTGCGGGGGAGCACGATGGCGGGGCTCTCCTCGCACCGGGAGGTCTCTTCCTCGTGAGCAGCAGTGACAATCAGGAACGGACGGAGCGCTGGCGGCGGCTCCTGTCGGACACCCGCGTCGGGTCGGGACCTCGCTCCTCGCAGGCGGAGGATGCGCACCGGCAGCTCGACGAGCGCAACGACTACTCGCGGGACTACGACCGCATCGTCTTCTCCAGCGAGTTCCGCTGCCTGCACGACAAGACGCAGGTGTTCCCGCTGTCGACGAGCGACTACACGCGCACGCGCCTCACGCACAGCATCGAGGCGTCCTGCGTGGGCCGCTCGCTGGGCCATCAGGCCGGGCTGCGATTGAAGCTGCAGGGCGTGGAGTTGGATCCATCGCACCTGGGCACCATCGTGGCGGCGGCGTGCCTGGCGCACGACATCGGCAACCCGCCGTTCGGCCACTCCGGAGAGGCGGCCATCCAGCACTGGGTGGGCCAGCGGCTCGCGCGGCCAGGGGAGGGGACGAAGAGCCCGTTCGCGACGGAGGCCGAGTGGCGGGACCTGTGCGACTTCGAGGGCAATGCGCAGGGCTTCCGCATCCTCAACCGGCTCCAGTCGCGCGAGCGCCGGGGCGGGCTTCGCTACACCGCCGCGACGCTGGGGGCCATGAGCAAGTACCCGCGTCCGTCGGTGCTGCCCGGCTCGCGGCAGAAGACGAAGGGCGTCGTGTCGGAGAAGAAGTTCGGTTACTTCCAGGACGACGTCGACCTGGCGCTGGAGGCGTACCGCGCCACGGGCCTGCGCGAGCGCGAGCCCGGCGTGTTCAGCCGCCACCCGCTGGCCTTCCTCGTCGAGGCGGCGGACGACATCTGCTACGCGGTCATCGACCTGGAGGACTCCGCGAAGCTGGGGCTCGTGTCCATGGAGCGCGCGTGCCAGCTCTTGGAGTCGGTGCTGCCGGAGCCCACGGTCCGCAAACCGCCCCGGCACCTGGAGACGCGGATGGCGCAGGCGCGGGCCCGGGCCATCGGGAAGCTCATCCCCAAGTGCGTGGACGCCTTCGTGGAGCACGCGCAGGACCTGGAGGCGGGGCGGACGGAGACGTCGCTCACCGCGCTCAAGCCCGACGTGCGCGCGCAGCTGGAGGAGATCACCGACTTCACCCGCGAGCATGGCTACTGGAGCGAGCGCGTGCTCCAGATTGAGAGCGCGGGCTTCAAGACGCTGGGCGGCCTGCTGGACATGTTCGCCCTGTCGGTGGTGGCGGAGTCCCCCAACGCGGAGGAGAAGAAGCTGCGGCAGCTCTTGCCCATGGAGTGCTTCCAGCGCCCGGAGTTCGCGGCGGCGGATGAAGCGGCGCAGAAGCCGCTCCGCAGGGACGAGGCCATCCAGCGGCTCACGCCGTACCAGCGGCTCTTGTGCGTGACGGACTACATCACCGGCCTGTCGGACAGCCGCGCGGTGGAGCTCTACCAGCGCCTGTCTGGCATCCAGCTGCCCACGTAGGCCCTCGGGCGTCCGGAACGTGCGGCGCCGGCCGCCGGGCGCTACGCTTCATCCCCATGTGTGGCCGAGTCACCGTCCGGACCTCCCCCGCGCAGCTCGTCGCCGAGCTGGAGCTCGCGGGCGCGCGCGCGACGCTGGAGCGCGAGCGTTTCAACCTCTGTCCCACGCAGCTGTTGCCCGTGGTGCCCAACGACGGCGCCCGGCTGCTGGACGTGTTCCGCTGGGGGCTCATCCCGTCCTGGGCGAAGGACGCGTCCATCGGCAACAAGCTCATCAACGCGCGCGGTGAGACGGTGGCGGAGAAGCCCAGCTTCCGCTCGGCGTTGAAGCGCAGGCGGTGCCTGGTGGTGGTGGACGGCTGGTACGAGTGGAAGCAATCCACGAAGCCCAAGACGCCGTACTTCTTCCACCACCGCGACGGGAAGCCGCTGGCGCTGGCGGGCCTGTGGGAGGAGTGGACGGCGCCGGACACGGGCGAGGTGCTGCGCACCTGCACCATCATCACCACGAGCCCCAACGCGCTGATGGCGCCCATCCACGACCGGATGCCCGTCATCCTGTCGCCGGAAGGTCAGGCCGTGTGGCTGCGCCCGGAGCCTCAGGAGGCTTCCGTCCTGCTGCCGCTGCTCGTCCCCGCGACGGAAGCGCCGCTGGACGTCTACGAAGTGGCGCGCGGGGTGAACTCCCCCGCCAACGACAGCCCGGAGTGCGTGGCCCGCATCGCGGCCTGAGCCGCGCCTTCTATTCTCCCGTGGGCGCCCAGTAGGGCGCCACCGCCTCCTTGAACAGCTCCATGTGCAGGGGCTTCTGCAAGGTCCCGACGACGCCGGCCATGTGCTCCGTCTGGAAGCTGGCGGTCAGCACGAAGACGGGCAGCCCACACAGCGTCGCGTCGTCGTTCATCCGGCGGAGGAAGCTGTGTCCGTCCATCACCGGCATCATCAAATCCAGCAGGACGATGCAGGGCTTTCGGCAGGACGCCAGCGCCAGTAATCCCTCCTCACCATTGGTCGCCGTCAGCACGGAATAGCCTTCGAATTCGAGGTACCGGGCCATCACTTCCAGCTCCGGCTCGTCGTCGATGAGGAGGATCAAGGGCGGGGTCGTCGCGTCGGGCACGGCTCTCTCTTCCGCGTGGTCAAAGGAAAGCTAGGTCGCCCGAACACCGCACTGCCCAGGGCCCACCATTGATTCCGGGCTGGCGGTTCCAGTCACGGCCAGTGAGGCAGGGGGCTGGCTGGCCGTCTGCCCTGAAACAGTGGCGCGGCGGCCCGGGACACTTCCTGGGTGCTCCGGAAAAAGCCCTCTAGGATTCGCGCCATGACGTCCTCCGACAGGGTCGCGCCAGGCAGGCGCCGGCGCATCGCCGTGGCTTCCCTGACGGGGCTCGCCGTACTGGCCGGTGCCGGCCTGCTGGCAGTGGAGGCGTGGTTCCAGGGGAGGTTCGAAACCCCGCTGCGTCTGCACCGCGAAGCGCTGGCCGCGAACGTGGACGCCTACTGCGCCGAAGAGGCCATGCTGGGCGCCGACCCCTGGTTCCACGAAGGCCGGACGGAAGGGGACGCGGGGTTGTTGCTCAACGCCTGGCTGCCCTGGTCGCGCGACCTGAAGCGGGCCCCGCCGGAAGGCTCGCCGCTCGTCCTTCCGGAGTCGCTTCGCGAAGAGGCCCTGGACCTGAAGCAGGGCCGGTGGCTCACCGCGAAGGTCGACGTGTCCCGCCTGGACTTCGACTGGATGGTCCGGCTGCTGGCCTATGACCGGTGGGACCTGTTCAACGGCAGCCCCCTGAGCGCCGAGGGCCGCTTCAACTGGGCCGCCGGTGAGGTCCCCGACCTCTTCCTCCTCCAGCGCTGGGCGAAGTTCCGCATGCTCCACGGCCTGAGGACCGGCCACCCGGTGGAGGCCGCGCAGCAGGTGCGCCACCTGGCGTGGCTGAGCCTGCGCACGGACTCGCTCGTGGGCGGCTCGCTGGCCGTCAACCTGCTCGACATCGAGCGGCTCGCGCACGACGCCATGCCTTCGCCCCCGGAGGACTGGACGCCCATGCCCGCCGAGCAGACGGCCCGGATGAACGCCCTGCTCCAAGCGGCTCCCCCGTTCGCGGGACTCGCCGCGCCGCCGGACGTGGCCCGGAAGGCCCGCGGCTGCGCGACGGAGGCGAACCGGTGCATCGCCCTGACGGAGACCGCCTTCCACGCGCGGCTGCTGGAGTCCTTCGCGGCCCCCTCCCTGGATGAGGCCACCGCCGCGCTCGACCGCGACCTGGCGGACGCCGGCTGCCCCACGCTCGCAGCGCATGAGGTGCGCACGCGAAGTGTGACGTTGGAGGACCCTGCATCAGGAATGTCCTCCCTGGCCTCCTCCGTGGCATGGATCCCCTGGGCCCCCGGCCAATGGGCCCGCTCACGCATCGCCCGGGGCGTCCTCGCCAGCACCCTGGGTGACCTCACGCCGCTGCATGGAAACAGAACGAAACATCCCGCCCCCCTGCATGGCCAGGCAGGCCTTCCAACCCCCTGAATCGCCGTCCCGGGAGCACCGGGAAAAGGCCTGCGCCTGCCCACCTCCACGGTTTTCCGTGGATGACATGGAACTGGCGCCTCGACTGACCTACAGTTCTTGAACGGAGGGGGAAGTTTGCCCGAACTGCCACCCAGCGCGTATCCGGCCTTGTTCGAGCACACGCGTGACGGCGTGCTCGTCCTGGACCCGACCCTGCGGGTCGTGGCCGTGAACCGCGCCGCGGAGGCGCTGCTGGGCCCTCGCGACCTGTGGGTGGGGCGGTCCGTGGAGGGCGTGCTGCCGGGTTGGACGCCCCCCCAGGTCTCTTCTCCGGGCGACGCTGCCCTGGAAACGGAGCTCCCGGTGGGCCCGGTGCGCTCCGTGCGGGTGCAGGCGGTGCCGCAGGACGGCGGCTGGCTGCTGCTGCTCCGGGGCCTGGACGCGGCCCTGGCGGCCGAGTCCATCCTCCGGCAGCAGAAGGAGTTCTTCGAGGCGGTGGTGCGCCACAGCCCGGTGGCCATCGTCACCATCAGCCGCGCCTTCGAGGTGCTGTCCTGGAACCCCGCCGCGGAGCGGCTCTTCGGGTACGCGCCGCAGGAGGCGCTGGGCCGCAACATCCTCAAGCTCGTGGCCAACGTGGACGACATCCGTCCGCAGGCCGAGGAGACGTCGCGCGAGGTGCTGAGCAAGGACCGCGTGCACGTCGTCACCAAGCGCGTGCGCAAGGACGGCACGGTGGTGGACGTGGAGCTGCGCGCCATGCCGGTGACGGTGGCGGGCCAGTCCATGGGCTTCATCGCCATCTACCACGACGTCACCGACCTCCAGCGGGCGCGCCAGTCCGCCGAGGACGCCAACCAGGCCAAGAGCCTGTTCCTGGCCACCGTGAGCCACGAAATCCGCACGCCGATGAACGCCATCATCGGCATGGCGGGGCTGCTGATGGACACGGCGCTCACGCCCGAGCAGCGCGACTTCGCGTCCACCATCCGCCAGAGCGGGGACGCGCTGTTGGGGCTGCTCAACGACATGCTGGACTTCTCCAAGATCGAAGCCGGCCGGGTCGAACTGGAGCAGCAGCCCTTCAACCTGCGCCAGTGCGTGGAGTCCGTGCTGGACCTGCTCGCCATGCGCGCGAGCGAGAAGTCCCTGGACCTGGGCTACCACGTCACGGACGAGACGCCCGTCAGCGTGGTGGGCGACGGCGCGCGCCTGCGGCAGGTGCTGCTCAACCTGGTGGGTAACGCGGTGAAGTTCACCGAGCGCGGCGGGGTGTCCATCTCCGTGGACACGCCGCGCCAGCCGCTCGCGCCGGGCGGCCTCTTCGAATTGCACTTCTCGGTGCAGGACACCGGCCTGGGCATCACCGAGGCCGCGCGCGCGGGCCTCTTCCAGCCCTTCAACCAGTTGGACGAATCCGTGTCGCGCCGCTACGGCGGCACGGGGCTGGGGCTGGCCATCAGCAAGCGGCTGGTGGAGGCGATGGGCGGGCGGCTGTGGATGGAGAGCGAGGGCGTGCCGGGCAAGGGCGCCACGTTCCACTTCACCTTCCAGGCGCGCGAGGCCCCGCGCGGCGCGGAGGCCCTGCGTCCGGACGCGCTGAAGCTGCACGGCCGGCGCGTGCTGGTGGTGGACGACAACGCCATCAACCGCAAGCTGCTGGGCCGCCAGCTGGCCGCGTGGGGGATGGCCATCGTGGAGGTGGGCTCCGGCGCGGAGGCGCTGGCCAAGCTGGAGTCCGGGGCCCGCTTCGACCTGGCCATCCTGGACCACCGCATGCCGCTGATGGACGGGCCCACGCTGGCGGCGCACATCCGCCAGCAGCGCGACGCGCGCGAGCTACCCCTCCTGCTGCTCACCTCGTTTGATCAGCGCGACGCGCAGCCGCCCGGCCTCTTCACGGCGGTGCTGCCCCGGCCGGTGAAGGCGTCGCAGCTGCATGACGCGCTGATGACGTGCCTGGCCCAGGACCTCATCTCCGCCCGGCCCATGCCCGTCACGCCCGCGCCCGCCACGCGCGAGCGCTCCGTGTTCAACTCGCGCCCTGGCGAGCAGATGCCGCTGCGCATCCTGCTGGTGGAGGACAACCCCACCAACCAGAAGCTGGCGTTGCTGGTGCTGGACCGGTTGGGCTACCCGGCGGACACCGCGAACAACGGCCGTGAAGGGCTGAACCTCCTGGCGCGCAAGCGCTACGACGTCGTGCTGATGGACGTGCAGATGCCGGAGCTGGACGGCCTGGCGACGACGCGCCAGCTGCGCAGGGACATGCCCCTAGGCGAACAGCCGTGGATCATCGCCATGACGGCCAACGCGATGACGTCGGACCGCCGCGAGTGCCTGGACGCGGGCATGGACGACTTCCTCAGCAAGCCCATCCGCGTGGAGGAGCTCATCTCCGCGCTGCGCCGCGCCTGGGAGCGCCTGCAGCGCGAGCCCGGGGCCGCCCCCTCCACCCGTGCACCAGTGGGCCCGCGCATGGGGGCCCCGCGCATCCGGGGCCTGGAGTCGGGCGCGTTGGAGCGGCTGTGGCAGTCCCTGGACGGGCAGGTGGAGCGGATGCTCCCGGAGCTCGTGGACACCGCTTTGGAGAGCATGCCCCGGCTGATGGAGGACGCGCGGGGGGCGCTCGCGCGTGGCGAGCTGGAGAACCTGGCGCGCGCCGCGCACACGCTCAAGTCCAACGCGGCCTACTTCGGCGCGGCCATGCTGGAGTCGCTGTGCTGGGACATCGAGCAGCGCGCGGACGCCCGGGTGCTGGACGGGATGGAGCCGCTCGTCGCCCACTGCCAGGAGGCGCTGGACGAAAGCCGCCAGCTCCTGGAGCAGCTCAAGGGCACCGTGGTGTCCGGGCCAAGGCCTGACGCCTTCTAGGCCCGTTGGGGCGCGTTCGGGTCGCTGATGGTGAGCGGCTGCCGCTGTCCATCCTTCGCGACGAGGCTCGCGGTGAGCGAGAAGTCCGGCCCCATGCGCAGCTCCAGCGTCGTGGGGCCCGGGTGGGCCACGCGCCAGTCCGGTTCGATGCGCACGGTGCCCAGGAGCTCGCGCTCCACGGTGGTCCGGTCCAACGCCTCGAAGAGGGCCACCGGCACGGGGCCGGGCCAGGGCGGCAGCTCCAGGTCCACGGAGCGAGTGCCGGGCACGGGCGTGTTGGCGGGGAGCACCTCGTGCTGGCCGCCGCCGGGCACCATGGCGCCAATGGGCATGGGCACCACGTCCGACAGGCCGCTGATGCCGCGCGCCAGGTTGCGCCCCAGGATGGCCGCGCCCACGGCCACGCCCAATTCCGGGTGCACTTCCTTGTCCGACGACAGCTTCTTGAAGTGGGCCAGGCGCTTGCGGATGGCGGGCATGCGCGTCTGGCCGCCCACCATCACCAGCTCGTCGATGGCGTCCGGCTTCAGGCCCGCCTTCTCCAGCACGTCGTCGCACGCGGCGGCGGTGCGCTCGATGAGCTGGAACACCATGGCCTCCATCCGCTCGCGGGTGAGCGTGACGTTGAAGTCCACGAAGGCGCCGTCCTTCTGCGTGATGCAGGGGATGCGGATGGGGACGGACGCGCCGCTGGAGAGCGCCATCTTCGCGGACTCGGCGGCGAACACCAGGCGCTGCATCACGACCTTGTTGCCGCGCAGGTCGATGCCGTGCTGCTTCTGGAAGTCGTCCACCAGCGCTTCCACGATGGCTTCGTCGAAGTTGGCGCCGCCCAGGAACGCGTCGCCGCCGGTGGCCAGCACCTTCACCACGCGGTTCTGCACGGACATGAGGGTGACGTCGAAGGTGCCGCCGCCCAGGTCGAACACCATCACCGTCTGCTCGGGGTTGCGCAGGTTGGCGTAGTAGAGCGCCGCGGCGGTGGGCTCGTTGACGATGGCGCGCACGCGCAGGCCCGCCTTCTCCGCGGCGCGGCGGATGGCCTCGCGCTGGCGGATGGTGGCGTGCGCGGGCACGGTGAGTACGCACTCCTTGAACGGGGTCCCGGCCGCGTGCGTGGCCAGCGTGTTGAGGTGCTTGAGGATGAAGTGAGCCACGTCGATGAGCGGCGTCACCTTCCCGTACACCTCCACGGCGGTGTAGCCGTCCGGGCCCTCCACCAGCTCGAAGGCGAAGCGGTTGCGGTGGCGGGCCACGTACTCGGACTGGAAGCGGCGGCCCAGGAAGCGCTTGGCGCCGAAGATGGTGTGGCGCGGGTCGTCGATGATCTGCCGCCGCGCCGCGGGGCCGACGATGGCCTTGTCGCCCGCGTGGAACCACGCGATGGAGGGCAGGGTGAGGCTCTTGTCCGCGATGGGCACCACGCGCAGCTTGTTCGCCTTGTCGAAGAAGGCCGCCGCGGTGTTGGTGGTCCCGAAGTCGATGCCGAGGATGGGGGCGGCGCTGGTGCTCATGGGGGGCCTCCATCCTCGCACGTCCCGCCGCGCCGGGGCACCCGGCACGGCAGGCTGGATGTGCTCAGGGGTGCTCCCGGACAGCGCCATTCGCCTGGGCGCGGAGGTCGGTTGAACCCACCGTGTCAGGTCCTGGGCGGCGTGTTGTAGCCGGCGTCGCCGTAGGGCTTCAGGCGCTCCAGCCACATCTCCTCCAGCACCTTCAGCTCCTCCACGGGCGGAGGGCCGCCGGGCTCCTCGCGAGGTGGGAGCTTGTCCAGCACCTCAAAGGAGAAGGCTGCCTCGCCGTGGCGCTCCCAGTCCGCTTGCAGCTCGGGGACGCGGTGCATGCGCTGGGCGAACTCGAACCGGATGCGGTTGAACATCGCGGTCAGGTTGAGGGCGTGGCCCACGAACAGCTTGCCGTTGGCGTGGCAGCGGATGGCGTAGATGCCCATGGGCACCTCCGCTTCCTTGTAGGCGCGCTTGCGTTCCGAGCGGGCCGCGCGCGAGTCGTCACCGGACGCCATGGTTGCCTCCGAGGCCCAGCGAGACGAGCTTCGCCTCCAGCCGCTCCTTCGCGGCAAGGTCGCGCGGGCGCACCCAGTCGCGGCCCATGCGCTCCCAGTCCACGTCCCGCGAGTCGATGCCCAGCGCCTGGAGGAAGTCGGCCCCGCAGATGAAGCACTGCTCGCGGAAGGGGAAGAGGAAGCCGCCCTGCGCGTCGAGTGAACGCGATGCCTCCTCGTAGGTGGAGAACCACCGGTTGAGGAACGGGCTCAGGCCCTTCTGGAAGAAGGCGCGCGTGTCCAGCGCCCGCGCACCGCCCTCCAGGGCCTGCTTCAGCTCCGTCCAGGTGGTGTGCCCTGCTTCGCGCGCGACGACGGCGAGCCCGTGCTTGTGCTGCACGGCGTCCCGGCGCGCGAGCACCTCGCCCAGGGGCAGGGCCGCGAAGAAGGGCAGGGCGCGCATCCGTTCCGCGGCGCGCGTGGCGCGGGCCGTGTCGGACGAGTCCAGGTCCTTGAGGAGCAGGGACGCGCGGACCTTGTACTCATGAAGCGTGACGGGGAGGGTGCTGCCGGTTCCCATGACGAATCCTCCGTGCTGGCCCTCACCCGTTGGGGGACCGTGGAAGGACTTCATCGGGGCTCTGGCGACAGCGGGTGAAGCGAGGGTGACGTCGTCTTTCCGGGCGGCGGGCACCCCTCGGCACCCGTGAGGCACAATAGACCAGACGCGCCGCGCGGGCGTCAACGCGGCTGGCGGCAAGTGGCCGGGAGGGCACACCATGACTCGGACCATCCCCAGGGGGCGCGTGCCGGGTATGTTCCGGCGGTGATGCCCGAACGCGCACGCACAACTCCCTCCCTGAACGACCATGCTGTATCCGGCCTGGAGGCCGAGCGGATCCTGGAGGGCGGCGCGGAGCTCATCTCCGGGGCGCTGCGCCCCCATGCCGAGTTGGAGGCCGTGCTGTCGGCCCGTGGCTGGAAGCGCCGGTTCCTGAAGCACCCGGAGCGGGTGTCGGCCCTCGTGGCTGGGGACAGAGGGGTGCGGGAAGCGCTGGAGCGGGTGCACCGCCGCGCGGCGGTGGAGGCGTGGACCGAGGACGTCCCCGTCCTGCGGCAGGCCCGGGCGCTGTCCGCGCGGCGCGAGCGCCTCACCCGGCTCGCGCGGCAACGGCTGGACACGTTGACGGTCGCGCCTCCGGACGTGAGCCTCGAAGAGGCGCTGACGCGGTTGGAGGCCTTGCTTCGCCAGCCTGTCAGCAAGGCGCTGAAAGAGGGCGAGGTGCTCGTCTTCGAGCCCGCCCACGGCCGGTCGAGGGAGCCGGGCCCGGGCATGGGCGGCATGAACGTGCCCTCTCTCCCTCTCCTGATGGTGCCGTTGGGCGCATTGCTCTTCATCCTCCTCCTGGCCTCTGGTCTTCCCTGGGCCCGGGAGTTGGGGATGGCCTTCCTGGGGCTCTCCCTGGGAGGCCCCCTGGTGTGGTCCGTGCTGCGCTCCGGCAGGGTGCGGATCACCAGCGAGCGGGTCCTCTGGACGCCCGTGTTCGGCGCGGCACAGGCGGTGCGTCTGGACTCGATCCTGGATGACGGCGTCCACCTGGACCGGAGCCAGTTCGACCTGGTGGTGAAGGGCGACCGCCGGCTGTGCGCGCGCAGCGTGCGGGATGCCCTGGGGTTGATGCTCTCGCTGGAGCTGCATCGTCAGCCACCCCTCCTCGGCGCGGCGGCTCGGTCGGGCGAGCAGCTGGAGGACATGGCCCTCCTCCCCGCGAAGGTGGGGGACGTCGACGGGGTCTGCGTCCTGCGGCCCCACGCGCTGGCGTTCATCCCCGACAGGCGCGGCCCCCAGGCGCTTCAGGCCGTCACCGGCAAGCCCACGCCGCTGAAGGGGTTCGAGGCGGACCGGGTGTTGGAGGAACTGCGCTGGCTGCCCGCGGCGGAGTTCGACGCCTGTGTCTCCCGCGTGGTGAAGGCCACGGGAGGGCTTGCCTGGACCCCGGGGGATGCGCACTTCGTTCCGGGCCCGCCGATATGGATGGCGATCCGGATCAAGCGCGGTGAGCAGGTGCTGCTCGCCCGGGCGGACTGGCTCTATCGCGCCGCCGCCGAGAGGATTCTTCAGGGCTGGCGCAAGCGCCCCGCGCCTCCGCCCCCAGAGTAGGGAGCGGTCCATCCGAGCGCTTACGACTCGGACTGGGCGTCCTCCTTCGCGTGCACGTCCACCCCGTCCTGCTGGAGGCGCGTCGCCACTGCGCAGGTGATGTGGGAGTAGATGTCGCCTGGCCAGGATGACGTACACCTTCGTCAGGGAGCGGTAGGCGGGAGGTGCCGCAGCCCTGCCCGTCAAGATGGGTGAGCAGCCCATCCTCTCACGTCGTCCTGGTTGCCAAGCTCCAGGAGGGCGTCACGCGGGTAGTTCTCCAGGTCCTCCTCCAGCCACCGTTCCCCGGGCCGGGAGAGGTGGAAGCGCAGTGTGCAGGCGTTGCTGCACCCGAGGATGGTGGTGAAACGCTCCTCCGCTGGCAGCACGCGCTGCAGTTCCAGCGCGAGCCGGAGGCCGTAGCCGACCTGCTCTTTCAGCGGCAGCCGACGCTCCCACGGCTCCTCGTCGAAGGAGCCCACGAAGTCGGCGACGTGCACCTTGTTCGTGAAGCACTCGTAGCCGGTGGCGTCCGGGAAGGTGGGCTGAATGGCCGGGGCGACCTCCAGCGCCTGCCGCCGCCACACCCAGAGGCCATGCCTGCCGACGACACCCTCATCGAGCAGCGCCTGCATCCTCGGGGTGAGCGGGCGCGACTGCACCGCCTGGACCTGGGCGTTTCGCAGGTACGCCTGCATCAGCACGTTCAACCTCACAGGGCCACCTCGCCCAGGTAGTACAGCCCCTTCTGGACGGACGAGGCAAACTTGGCGTCCGTTGTCAGCAGTTCGTTCACCCAGCGGGGCGCGTTGGTGAAGCTGCGCGTCGCGGGGTTGTACAGGTACTTCGCCCCCGTCTGCGCATCCTGGAAGTGGATCTGTCCGGGGCGCACGCCGGGCGCCGGGTTCTCCACATCGAGGCGGACCCTCCCCTTCTGCCACAGCGTCTTGCTGTCGATGCGCGTCCCACGCGCGCCGAGCATCCGCTCCGCGGGCGCGTCGGCTCCACAGGCCTCGTAGGCGCCCGGGTGTCGCTTGAGGCAACAGGAGACCGTGCTATCCGACTGATTGCACTCGGTGGCCGGGATGACGGCCGCTCCACACCCGCCCCAGAGGCTGGCCAGCAGGCACACCAGCAACGCGCGCAGGTTAGACATGGGCTCCCCTCGCCCGCGGCGTTAACCGCAGGGCTGGTGGGAAGCGTGCGCGCTCGTCATCGCACAGTGGCAGGGAACTGCGCGGCGCGGTGTCCGTTCATAGACAAGCGGTTCGCGCAACGCCCAGTGGGGGACGGAGGAGCCGAACTACCGGGCAAGAACTCCGCCCGTCCGACTCGAACTGCCGGGCCACTTGCCGACCACAGCCGGATTTTGTCCGCGCCTCCGCCGAATGTGGCCCGCATGTGCAGGCTGACTCTCGGCGGGAGGCGGTAGGCATGGAGCGCTTCCCTTTCACCCCGGACTATGGGGCCCAGGCGGACTCGGTGCCCCGGGTGCGCAAGGCTCAGTTCGGCGAGGGTTACACCCAGCGCTCCTTGGACGGCCTCAACCCCGTCCTGCGCCGCTGGGCCCTCCAGTTCTCCAGCCTCACGAAAGTAGACGCGGACACCCTGGAGGCCTTCCTGCGCGCCCGCGCGGGCGTCGAGGCCTTCGAGTTCATCACCCCGGACACGGCCTGGGCCGTCACCGCGCAGCCGTTCGGGATAGGGGATGGGCCCGGACGCAGTGGCTCCTGCAGCGACCGCTCTCCCCGGAGGTGCCGGAGCTGCTGGTGCCTGCCACGGGCTGGACGGCTCCGCCCGCCGTCTACGTCGCGGGCGTCGTCCAGATGGAGGGGACTGCCTACACGCTCTCCGCCTCGGGACTCGTCACCTTCGCCGTGGCGCCAGGCGCCGGGGCCGCGCTCACCTTCACCGGAGCGGGCGAACTGGCGGCGCACGTCGTGTGCGAGGAGTGGCACCGTGTCGCGAAGGGCTTCAACGCCTACGACTTCACCGCGACGTTCCAGGAGGAGGCAGGGTGAGCATCGCCAGAGACATCCAGAGGCTGGACGCGGGGGCCCTCGTGGAGCTCTTCGTCCTGGACGCCACCAACCTGCCAAGCGGAGGCGTCAGCCACTTCCACGCGGGGACCAATGGCCTCTGCGGGCCCGTCGTCTGGCAGGGCATGGCCTACGAGCCCTGGGCCATCCAGGTGAAGGGCTTCGACAGGTCGGGCATGGGGCGCTTGCCCCGGCCCACCCTGACGCTCGCCAACGTCGCCGGCACCATCGGCGCCATGGCGAGGGACCTGAACGACCTGCTGGGCGCGCGTGTCCTCCGGAAGCGCACCTTCGTCCGCTACTTGGACGCGGTGAACTTTCCCGGAGGCGTCAATTCCACCGCCTCGCCGCTGGACGCCTTCCCGGACGCCTCCCGATGCTGACGACCATCGTCCTGGGTGGGCCCCTGGGGAAGCGCTTCGGGCGCGTCTGGAAGCTGGACCTCTCCGTGCCCTCGCCCGCCGTTGGGGGCCCTGAAGTGGTCGGACATCGACTGGGACGCCGGGGAGCACGGCGTCATCCACGTCCGGCGAAGCTGCTCCAGGAGCACGACGAAGGGTTCGAAGGAGCGGCTCGTGCCCATCCACCCGCAGCTCCGCCCAGAGCTGGACGCCTACAGGCAGCGCGTCGTGGGGAGGGGATGGACTCGTCTTCCCGGCACCGCGGAAGGGCGGCATGCGCCACACGAGCTGGCATGTGACGAAGCTTCTGCGCTCCATCGCCAACCGGGCTGGCGTGACGCTGCCGGCGGGCTTCACCTTCCACGGCCTCCGGAAGCAGTTCGGTAGCTTCGTCCATCAGGCCACCGGGGACCTCGTGGCCACCCAGCGCCTGTTGGGGCACGCGTCCCCCCAGGTGACGGCCGCCATCTACCTGGCGGCCGACGTCGCGCACCTGGCACGGCAGGTTGGCCGGTTCCGGGTGGTTTCAGGAATGGCGGACGAGCACACGGCGAGCACACGGACCAGCCACGGGGCGGTCCGCGAGGGCAGTACCTCTAAAAAGGAGCAGCAAATGCAGGCATTTACGATTCAGACTGTCCGCGGCGCAGGCCCAGGGCCTTCATCTTCTTGTAGAAGTGACCCCGCTCCAGGTCGAGGATCCGCGCCGCCTCCGTCACGTTGTCATGCGTGTGGGCGAGCACCCGCTGGATGATCTCCCGCTCCGCGTTCTCCACCTGCTCGCGGAAGGTCTGATCCACGCGAGGCTTCCAGCCGCCCGGGTTCGCGCTGGCAGGCTCGGGGGCGGGCGCGGCCTGCGTGACGGCCGCGACGGGGGGCACGTCACCGCCCACGGTGGGCTCGGGCATGGGGGGCAGGGGACGGCCCCGGGGCAAGAGCTCCAGCGCGTCCGTGCGCGAGACGACCGGCCCCTCGCAGAGGATGGCCAGCCGCTCCACCAGGTTGCGCAGCTCACGCACGTTGCCCGGGTAGTCATACGCGCTCATCACCGCGAGCGCGTCCGGCGACAGTGCCAGGGGCCGCCGCCCGTTCTTCGCGCACGCCTCGCGCAGGAAGGTGTCGATGAGGTCCGGCAGGTCCTCGCGGCGCTCACGCAGCGGCGGCGAGTGAATCTGCACGACGTTGATCCGGTAGTAGAGGTCCTCGCGGAAGCGCCCCGCGGCGATCTCCTTCTCCAGGTTCTTGTTCGTCGCGGCGATGACGCGCACGTCCACCTTGAGCGTCTCCGCGCCGCCCACGCGCTCCAGTTCTCCCTCCTGGAGCACGCGCAGCAGCTTCGACTGCATCGCGGCCGGCATGTCGCCAATCTCGTCCAGGAAGAGGGTGCCTTCGTGCGCCAGCTCGAACTTGCCGCGCCGCACGCTCACCGCGCCGGTGAAGGCGCCCTTCTCGTGGCCGAACAGCTCGCTCTCGATGAGGTCGTGCGGCACCGCGGCGCAGTTGAGCTTCACGAACGGCCCGCCCTTGCGCCGGGAGTTCTGGTGAAGCGCCCGCGCGATGAGCTCCTTGCCGGTGCCGTTCTCACCGGTGATCAGCACGCGCCCCTCGCTGGGCGCCGTGCGCTGGATGAGGGAGAAGATGCGCTGCATGGCGGGCCCGCCGCCCACCATGTCGAAGCGGCCCAGCTGCGCGCGCAGCTCCTCCAACTCCTCCATCGCCGCCTGGTGCTTGAGCGCGTTGCGCAGCGCCACCAGCAGCTTGTCGCGCGCCAGCGGCTTCTCCAGGAAGTCGCGCGCCCCCAGCTGCGTCGCCTTCACCGCAGTGTCGATGGTGCCGTGGCCGGACATCATGATGACGGGCAGGTCCGGCTTGAGCGCCGTGAGCTTCGCCAGCACCGTGAGGCCGTCCATGTCCGGCATCTTCACGTCCATCAACACGGCGTCCACCGGCCGCGCGCTCACCACGTCCAGCGCCACCTGCCCGCTGCTGGCCAGCTCCGTGCGGTAGCCGGCCAACTGCAACGACTGGCTCAGGGTGAGGAGGATGTTCTTTTCGTCGTCAACGATGAGGACCGCAGCGGGCATGGGCAAACCGTTCACACTCTCACGGAAATAATCGGGGCATCAAGGGTCTCGTGTTGCCCGGAGGGGCAAGGAAAAGACAAATCTTTTGACTCTCCCCGGTGGGTGCGACTAGACGCGACAGCATCGGCCCGCTCCCTGTGGGCCTCTCTTTTCCCGTGGTTGCTGTCGGAGGAATGATGCGTCGGATTTCGCTTTGGGCCGGGTTGGCCCTCGCCGTGGCCGTGCTGACCGGGTGCCCGCCCACCTACCCCAAGTGCAACAACGACGAGCAGTGCCAGGAGAAGGGCGAGGTCTGCGTCCAGGGCCAGTGCCAGGAGTGCGCGACGGACGCGAACTGCCGCGAAGGCTTCACCTGCCAGGCCAACAAGTGCGCGCCCAAGCCGCCCGAGTGCACCACGGACGCGGCCTGTGGCACCGGCCGCATCTGTGAGGCCGGCAAGTGCGCCGAGGCCCAGTGCAAGGACGACTCCGCGTGCAACGGTGGCAAGTGCCAGGCCGGCCGCTGCCAGGCGCCCCGCGACACCTGCACCGCCAGCACCGACTGCGGTGAGGGCCAGGAGTGCCAGTCCGGCAAGTGCGTGACGGCGGACGCCTCCTCGCGCTGCGACTACTCGGCGGTGCGCTTCGGCTTCAACGAGTCCACCCTGGACTCCAGCGCGCAGTCCCGCCTGGGCGACCTGGCGGCCTGCATCAAGGCCAGCCAGGGCAAGATCACCCTGGGCGGCCACGCGGACGAGCGCGGCACGGAGGAGTACAACCTCCAGCTGTCCAACCGCCGCGCCGCGGCCGTGAAGCGCTACCTGGTCGACCTGGGCGTGCCGTCCAACCGGCTTTCCACGGTGGGCTATGGTGAGACCCGCCCGGTGTCCAGCGCGGCCACCGAGGAAGGCTGGGCGGAGAACCGCCGCGTGGAGTTCCAGCGCTAGTTCTGGGGTAGGCTCTGGCGCGCATGGCCGCCCTAGAGTCTGAAGCGCGTCAGTCCTACCTTGTCTTCGCGTGTGGAAGCAGTTGGTACGCGGTGCCCGCGGAAGCCGCGGCGGAGGTCGTTACCTTCCCCGAGCTGACGCGGGTACCGGGTTCCCCGCCCCACCTGTTGGGTGTGTTCGCGCACCGGGGTGAAGTCATCCCCGTCGTGGACATGAGCCTGCTGGTGGGCGGGGTTACCGCCGGGTCCCGCCGCGCCGTCCTGGTGCGGCTGTCCCGAGGCACCCTCGCCCTCACGGCCAGCAGCGTCGCCGGCGTGTCCGCGCTGATGGGACCGCTGGAGCCCCTGGGCCCCTCGGGCGTGCACGTCCATCTGCGCGGCCCCGTGAAGAGCGGCTCGCGAGACGTGGCCGTCATCGACCCGGAAGGCCTCTTCGACCACCTCAGCCAGGGCAGCTAGCCTCATGCTTCCCGCGGGCCGGGTCGAAGGGACGCTCCTGTGCCACGTGGGGCCGCACCGCATCGCCTTCGAGGCGGGCGAGGTGGCCTCCATCGCCGCGCCGGACGCGGGCACCGTGTCCGCCCACCGGGCCTTCCTGGGGGCCGGGGGCGCCCAGCGCGTGCTGGTGACGGCCACCGGAGGGACGGTGGGCGTGGACGGGTTGGAGATCGACTCGGAGGTGCTGTCCGTGCTGCCGCCCTCGCCGGTGGTGGCGGGGTCCTCCGGAGGCAGCCTGCGCGGCTTCGTCATCACGCGCGGGGTGCTCTGGCCGCTGTTGAGCCTGGACGCCTTCCAACGCTACCTGCGCGGGCTGGACGGGGAGGGCGCATGATGGCGCCGCTGGAAGTGCGCGCCCTGGGCCGCTGGACGACGCGGCCGCGCATCCCGGGCAGCTGCCTGGGCGTGGCTATCGCGTTCCTCCACATCCACCTGTCGCACACGCTGCCGGAGACCGGGCGCACGCCGCTGACGTGGCTGATGTTGGGCGCGCTCGTGCTCTTCATCAGCGTGGGGTACGCGCGCGACACGCGGGCCCTGCGCACGCTCTTCGCGCTGGGCGAGGGCCGGCTGCCCGCCACGTCCGAGCACCTGCTGGTGGCGGTCCAGGAGGTGGCGGCCATCCCCGGCCGCAGCTTCTGGTTCGTGATGCAGGGCTGGCTGGGCGGCACGCTGACGGTGGCCCTGGCCTTCCCCACCCTGGCGGACGTGCCGTGGACGGAGGGCGTGCGGGTGATGGTGCTGGGGCTGTCCATCGGGCCCCTGAGCGCCATGCTCACCTACCTGATGGTGGTGCGCCGCGCGCGGGCCACGTTGGACCGGCTGGTGTCGCTGGGGCTGGCGCCGCTGGAGGTGCTGGCCGCGCTGCCGCCCCGGCGCATGCACATCCGCCGCAGGCTGGTGGTCTTCACCGCCATCGCGGTCCTGAGCCCGTCGCTCTTCATCCTGGACGTGGCCTTCACGCGCACGGTGACGGTGGTGGACGCGTGGACCCAGGCCACCACGCCGGAGGCGCGCATGGAGGTGATGGCGCGGGCGCGCGAAGGAGGCGGGCCGCCCCTGGGGCTCATCGCGGGGATCGTCACGCTGCTCATCCTGGGCACCGCGGCGCTCGCGGGCACGGCGCTGTCGGAGCCCCTGCGCGCCATCACCGAGGACGCGACGCGCATCGCGCGCGGCGAGGTGCGGCCCCCGCGCGTCATCCACGCGGAGGACGAGGTGTGGGCCACCTCCGCGGCCTTCACCCAGATGCAGGTGCAGCTGGTGCAGGCCCTGTCGCAGCTCAAGCGGGCGGGCATTCAAATCTCCTCCACCACCGAGCAACTGGTGGCCACCAGCACGGAGCAGGAGGTGGGCGCGGACGAGCAGGCCGGGGCGCTCAACGCCACCAGCGCCACCACGGAGGAGCTGGCCCGGTCCGCGCAGCAGATCGCCGACAACGCGGAGTCCGTGTCCACCATCGCGGAGACGACCTTCGGCGCGGCGCAGTCCGGCCAGCGCGGCGCCACCGCCTTCCTGGGCGCCATGCAGCGCATGAAGGAGGACAACGAGGCCATCGCGGAGGCGGTCGTTCGCCTCAACAAGCGCGTGCAGCAGATTGGCAAGGTGGTGGAGTTCATCAACGAGATCGCCGACAAGTCGGACCTGCTGGCGCTCAACGCGGAGCTGGAGGGCACCAAGGCGGGCGAGGTGGGGCGGGGCTTCTCGCTGGTGGCGGCGGAGATGCGCCGGCTGGCGGAGAACGTCATCCGCTCCACGAAGGAGATTGAAGGCCTCATCGGGGAGATCCGCGACGCGACGAACGGCGCGGTGATGGCCACGGAGGCGGGGCTGAAGACGACGGAGCTGGGCACGCTGCTGGCGGCGCAGGTGGACGACAGCCTGAGCCTCATCCTGGAGCTGGCGCGGCAGACGTCGCACGCGGTGCGCAGCATCTCGCTGGCGACGCTGCAGCAGCAGACGGGCACGGATCAGCTCGCGGCGGCCATGGGGGACATCCTCCGCGTCACCGAGCAGAACGCCGCGGCCACCAAGCAGATGGTTGCGGCCAACGCGGACCTGTCCGCCCTGGCGGCGGACCTCCAGCACGTGGTGCGGCGCTTCCATGTCGAGCCGACTGGCGGCGAATCCACCGGAGCTTCCGGCGGGGCTCCTGTCGCGACGGGAGGTGGGTGACAATGGACCACTCCTCGCGCTCGGACTCCCGGCGGGCCGCCTTCAGTCAGCAGCTGATGTTCCCCGTGCCGCTGGCGAACCTGGTCGGCTCCACGCTGGGGCTGCACTTCGCGTCGCTCGTGGTGGGCAGTCCGCTGTCCCAGAAGCTGGGGTCGCTCGTCGTCCTGGTGGTGGGCGTGAGCGCGCTGCACATGCTCCTGGGCGTGGGCGTGTCCCTGCGCCGCTTCCCCCGGCTGCGGGCCCTGGAGCGCGGAGTGCTGCCGCCCACGCCGGAGCACCTGGCGACGGCGGTGGGCGAGGTGGCGCGCGCGCCGGGCGAGGCGTTCTTCCGCTCGCTGGGGTTGTGGGCGCTGACCACGGGCGTGGTGGCGATGGCGCTCTGGTCGGGCAGGGACCTGTCGGGGCGCGACACCCTGCGGGTCGCGGGCCTGGGGGCGCTGTTCGGTCCGCTCTCGTCGCTGCTCGTGTACGGGCTCGTCACGTTGAGGGCGCGGCGCGGCGTGCTGTGGGTGGCGGAGCAGGGGCTGACGCACGCGCAGGTCATCGCCGCGCTGCCCCGGCGCTCGCGCATCCGCGCGCGGCTGGTGGCCTTCACCGCCATCTGCGTGGTGACGCCCGCGGTGATGTGCGCGCAGGTCGTCACGGCGCTGACGGACCGGCTCTTCAACCGGCTGGTGGACGGAGGCAGCCCGGCCGCGCAGGGCGTGCTGGTGGACGCGTTCACGTCCAGCGCGCTCCTGTGCGCGGTGGTGTTCGGCCTGGCGCTGGCCACGGCGTACCTGGGCGGAACGCTGCTGGGGCGGCCCATGCGGGAGCTGTCCGGCGAGGCGCGCCGCATCGCCGCGGGCGACCTGGCCAGTCCCCGGCTGGTGCCCGCGGAGGACGAGGTGTGGGCGGTGTCCGCGGCCTTCACCACGATGCGCACGCACCTGGCGGACGTGCTCGCGGAGCTTCAGCGCGCGGGCTCGCAGATTTCGGCCACCACGGAGGAGATTCTCAGCACCTCCGGGCGCTACGAGGCCGGCGCCGCGGAGCAGGCCAGCAGCCTGGACGAGACGAGCGCCACCACGGAGGAACTGGCGCGCTCGGCGAAGCAGATCGCGGACAACGCGAGCTCGGTGGCGGAGATCGCCCAGCGCACGCTGGCGGCGGCCCAGGGCGGGCAGCGCAGCGCGGAGTCCTTCCTGGGGGCCATGTCGCGCATGCGCCAGGACAACCACGCCATCGGCTCGGCGGTGGGGCGGCTGGACAAGCGCGTGCAGCAGATCGGGAAGATCGTCGAGTTCATCAACGGCGTCGCGGACAAGTCGGACCTGCTGGCGCTCAACGCGGAGCTGGAGGGCACCAAGGCGGGCGAGGTGGGGCGGGGCTTCTCGCTGGTGGCGGCGGAGATGCGCCGGCTGGCGGAGAACGTGCTGGAGTCCACGAAGGAGATTGAAGGACTCATCGAGGAGGTTCGCGAGGCCTCCGCCGCCGCGGTGACGGTCACGGGCGGCGGCGTGCGCGCGGTGGAGACGGGGACGGGGCTGGCGGAGCAGGTGTCCGAGTCGCTTCGCCAGATTGTCGACCTGGCGGGGCGGACGTCGGACTCGGTGCGGATCATCTCCCGGTCCACGCAGCAGCAGCAGGCGGGCACGGATCAGCTCGCGGAGACGATGGCGGACATCCTGCGCATCACGCAGCAGAGCCTCAACGCGACGAAGCAGGTGGGCGCGGCGAACGGGGACCTCCTGGGGCTGGCGCAGGACCTGCGCGGCGTGGTGGAGCGCTTCCAGATCCACCAGGCGACCCTGCGCAAGGGGGGCGGCGGGTGAACCCCAGCGAACGGCTCCTCAAGCAGTTCCGCGACCTGGTCACGGTCCGCCTGGAGCGCATCAACCGCTCCCTGATGGAGCTGGAGTCCGGGGGCAACCTGGAGGCCGGGCAGCGGGTGCTGCGCGAACTGCACGGGCTCAAGGGCGAGGCCCGGATGATGGGCTTCGGCGAAATCAACACGCTCGCGCATGAGATGGAGGAGTTGGTCCGGTGCGCGGAGCCGCAGCGCTACCGGCTGTCGTCGGAGTCCACCGACGCGCTGCTCGCCACGGCGGACACGGTGCTCGCGCTGTCGGGGGCGCTCCAGGCGGGAGAGCCGCTGCTGGCGGTGGAGACGCTGGTGGCGACGCTGCAGCAGCGGGTCATCGTGGAGTCCGCGCGTCCGGCAGAGGGTGGCCGGGCTTCGAAGTCAGAGGGCGCGTCGCACCTCATCGTGGCGGACCGCCGGGAGCCGTCCGGGGCCGTGGTCGTGCCCTCGCACTGGGGAACGCCCGCGTCACGCCCGGACGCACCGGTGGGCGCCGCCGCATCGCAGTTCCTCGCCACGGCCCTCCGGACAGAAGCCTCCGGGAGTCCGGCGGGTACGCACGGGGCGTCGTCCGCCGCAGGGGGCGCACCGGGCACCGCGCTCGGGAGCGCTGCTGCTGGCGCATCCCCAGGCTCGCACCTCGTCCATCCAGGTCACGGAGCGGCACCGGGCGCTGCGCACGGAAGTCCAGGACCTGGCCAGAGCGCGGGCGCCGCACCGGGCTCGCACGGTCTCCATCCGGGAGGCTCGGGCCATTCGCACCTCGTGGCTCCGGTGACGGGAAGCCCGGGGAGCGCACACCTCGTGGCCCCGGTGACGGGAAGCCCGGGGAGCGCACACCTCGTGGCTCCGGTGACGGGAAGCCCGGGGAGCGCACACCTCGTGGCTCCGGTGACGGGAAGCCCGGGGAGCGCACACCTCGTGGCCCCGGTGACGGGAAGCCCGGGGAGCGCACTCCTCGTGGCCCCGGTGACGGGAAGCCCGGGGAGCGCACACCTCGTGTCGCCCGCTCTTGGAAGCACGGGGGCGCACCTGGGTGGCGCCGCCGGCGGTTCAGGGAGCGCGCACCTCGTCGGCCCCGCGACGGGCACGTCCTCGAATCCAGCCGTGTCGCCTGGCACGCGGATGGTCGACACCGCCCGCTCGCGCCCGCCCGCCGCGTCGAAGCACGGAACCGCCACAGTGCGCACCGGCGACGTCCGCATGGACACGGCCGTGCGCATCGGCGTGGCCAGCCTGGACATGCTCACCAGCGCGGTCACCAACCTGGGCCAGGTGGCCCGCCGCCGCGAACTGGCCACCGCTCGCCGCCTGGAGCTTGTGCGCGAATTGAGCGAGCTGGCCCGGTCCGCGGAGGACCTGGGACCCGCGGGCATCCCGCTCGCGGAGCGCCTGGGCCGCGCCAAGGAGCTGGCCGCCACCCTGCACCGCGAGGCCAAGCTGCTCGCCAACGCGGAGCTGCGCGACCTGGATCAGGTGTCGGAGGAGATCCAGGGCCTGCGCATGCTGCCCCTCTCCGTCCTCTTCGAACCCTATCCCCGCATGGTCCGCGACCTGGCGCGGGAGCTGGGCAAGGAGGTGGAGCTCGTCGTGGACGGCGAGGACACCCGCGCGGACCGCTCCGTCGTGGAGGCCCTGCGCGAACCGCTCATGCACCTGGTCCGCAACGCGCTGGACCACGGCCTGGAGACGCGCGTGGACCGCGTCGCCTCCGGCAAGCACCCCCGGGGCTGCCTCACCCTGCGCGCCGCCCGCGAGGGCAGCCGCATCATCCTGCGCGTGGAGGACGACGGCGCGGGCATGGATCCAGCGCTCCTGCGGCGCGTGGCCGTGCGCCGGGGCGTGCTGGACGAGCCCGCCGCCAACGCCCTCTCCGACGCCGCCGCGCGCGAGCTCGTCTTCCTGCCCGGCTTCACCTCGCGCGAGGTGGTCACCGACCTGTCAGGTCGGGGCGTGGGGCTGGATGCCGTGCGTACGTCCCTCCAGGCCCTGGGCGGCGACGTGGGCGTGGAGTCCGCGCCCGGCTGGGGCACCATCTTCACCCTGCGCGTCCCGGTGTCCCTCACCGTGGCGCCCCTGCTCTTCGTCCAGGTCTTCGACGAGACGCTCGCCCTGAGCGCCGTCCACGTCTCCCGCGCCCTCAAGGTCGACGCCTCCGAGGTGGGAGAGGTCGCCGGCCGGCCCATCCTCCGAATGGAGGGACGCGTGCTGCCCTTCGCCTCGCTGGCGTCGCTCCTGGGGCTGGCCACCGAGCGCCCGGCCCGGGAGGGGGAGCTGGTGCTGGTGGTGAAGGGCCAGGGCATGGAGGCCGCACTGGCGGTGGACCGGGTGCTGGAGGAGCGCGTCCAGGCCATCCTCCCCTTGAAGGGCATCCTCGCGCGCTACCCGCACCTCACCGGGGCCACGTCGCTCGCGGACGGGCGGCTGGCCATGGTGCTGTCCGCGGCCGCGCTGGCGGCGGCCGTGCATGGCACCGCGCCCCTGAAGCTCGCCCGGCCCCCGGTGCGCGCGCCCGCGCCTCGCCGCCGCCGCATCCTGGTGGTGGACGACTCGCCCCTCACCCGGGAGCTGGTGGCCAACCTGCTGGAGGCGGTGGGGTACGACACCCTCCGGGCGGCGGACGGGCCCTCGGCGCTGGATCAGCTGGGGCAGGAGGGGCCTCCGGTGGAGCTGGTCGTCACCGACCTGGAGATGCCGGAGATGGACGGCGTGGAGCTCACCCGGCGCCTGAAGGCGGACCCGGCCCGGCGCGGGCTGCCCGTCGTCATCCTCACCACCCGGGGAGGGGAGGCGGACCGGGCGCGTGGGTTGGCGGCCGGGGCGGACGGCTACATCACCAAGGGCGACCTCGTCCGCCAGGACCTGGTGGACGTCGTGGGGCGGCTCCTGGCCTGAAGTCCCCGAAGGCTCCGAGAGGCTCGGCGCCGCCCGGAGAGCCGCCGGGAGACGCCCGGGGGCCCATCGCATTGCTATACTCCCGCGGCGCGTACGGGGTATTGAACGGACATGGGCAAGAAAGTGACGGTGCTGGTGGTGGATGACTCGGTCATCTGCCGTCAGCTCATCAGCGCGGCGTTGAGCGACGACCCGGACATCCTGGTCGTCGGCACCGCCGCGAACGGCCAGGAGGCCGTTGCCCTCACGAAGGAGCTGCGCCCCCACGTCATCACCATGGACGTGGACATGCCCGTCATGGACGGGCTCACGGCCGTGGAGCACATCATGGCCGAGTGCCCCACGCCCATCCTGGTGCTGACGGGCGATCCGCGCTCGCAGGCCCCCGCGCTGACGTACCGCGCGCTGGAGCTGGGCGCGCTGGCGCTGCAGATCAAGCCCTCCATCGACGCGGGGCCGGAGGCGTGGAACCTCACCAAGGAGGTGAAGCTCATCTCCTCCGTGCGCGTCATCCGCCATGTGCGCGGCCAGAAGCGCGGCCCGCCGGGGACGCCCCACACCCCGGTCGCGGTGCTGCCCGCGGCCTCCATGGGCATCGTCGCGGTGGCCGCCAGCACGGGCGGCCCGCAGGTGCTCTACCGGATGCTGTCGGAGCTGCCGGCGGACTTCCCGGCGCCCATCGTCATCGTCCAGCACATCAACGCCGCCTTCTCGGAGTCGCTGGCCAGCTGGCTCGCCAACGCGAGCAAGCTCAAGGTCCGGCTGGCGGTGGACGGGGACACGCTGCAGCCGGGGCTGGTGCTGGTGGCGCCGCCGGATCAGCACATGGTGGTGCCCGTGCGAGGCCGCGTGGCGCTCAAGCCCGGCGTGGAGCGCGACGGGCACATGCCCAGCGGCACCGTGCTGCTGGAGAGCGTGGCCAAGGTCTACGCCCGGCGCGCGGTAGGCGTGGTGCTCACCGGCATGGGCGCGGACGGGGCGGACGGGCTCCTGGCCATCAAGCAGGGCGGTGGGCTGGCGCTGGCGCAGAACGAGGAGTCCTGCGTGGTGTTCGGCATGCCGGGCGCGGCGGTGGAGCGCAAGGCGGTGGACCACCTCATCCACGGCGATGACGTCGCGGCCACCCTGGCGCGCCTGGCGCGCGGAGAGTCGCTGGCCGCAAGCCGCTGACCTCGCGCGCCATGACGTCCTCTCCCGAGCGCTGGACTCCCGTCCACGCCTGGCTCCAGGCCCACACGGGCATGGCGCTGAGCGGGGCCCAGCAGCGGCGGCTGGACGCGCGGCTGGACGCCCTGGGACACGGGCAGAGCGCGACGCGGCTGGTGGCGCACCTGCGCACGCCCACGGGAGCGGCGGACCTGGCGCGGTTGGTGGACGCGGTGGCGGTGCACACGTCGGAGGTGTTCCGGGACGAGGTGCAGCTGTCCGCCTTCCGCGAGCACGTGCTGTCGCCCCGGGTGCAGCGCTCCAAGACGCCGCTGCACGTGTGGAGCGCGGGCTGCGCGGCGGGCGAGGAGGTCGCCACGCTGCTCCTCCTGATGGCGCAGGAGGGCGCGGATCCCTCCAGCCGCGTGCTGGGCACGGACATCTCCGAACAGGTGCTGACCCGGGCGCGCGAATTGAGCTTCCTCGCGGATGCGCTCCGGCGCGTGCCGGAAGCCTCGCGCTCCCGCTACTTCGAGCCGAAGGGCCGGCGCCACTCGCTGGTGGCGTCGCTGCGCACGCAGGCGGAGTTCCGGCGCCACAACCTGATGGAAGCCCCGTATCCGGAGGCCCCCGGGGGCGGCGGGTTCGACATCATCTTCTGCCGCAACGTCCTCATCTACTTCACCCCGGAGGCCTTCCAGCGCACGGTGCGGAGCCTGAGCGAGCGGCTCGCGCCCGGCGGAGTGCTGGTGCTGTCCGCCGCGGAGCCGCTGCTCCAGGTGCCCCCGGAGTTGCGGCTGTTGCCCAGTGAGCACGCGTTCTTCTACGTGCGCGAGGACGCCGCGCCCGCGGAGCCTGTCCGGCCCAAGCGGGAATCCGGCCGGTTCCCGAGCATCGCCACCGGGCCCGCCGCGCCGAAGCCGGAAGCTCCGGCGGTTCCGCCCCCGGTTCCGCCCTCGGTTCCGGACGAAGCCGCGATGGCGCAGGCGGACTGGCTCTTCTCGTGCGTGCTGGACGGGGCCTCCACGGGCGTCCCGGACGAGAAGTCCGAGCGCGACCTGCGCCGGTGCCTGGACCTGGATCCGGACCACGTCGCCGCCCGCTACCTGCTGGGTCTCCTGCTGGAGCAGTGCGGCCAGCCCGGCGCCGCCCTGGAGGCCTACCGCCGGGCCCTGCGGGCGGTGGAGTCCGGGCGGGCGCGGCCGGTGCCCTTCTTCCTCAACCTGCCCCGGCTCCGGGTGGCCTGCGCCCGGGCGGTGGAGCGGCTGGAGGCGGAAGGGGCGCGCTGAAGGGCAGGGGGCGGCCGGGCGCGATGGAAACAGAAGCGGCGCGCGGGGCACTTTGGACCTAGGATGCGCGGCCCATGCGCAGGCTCGTGCTCTTCGCCCTGTTGACCGCCGCCGTTCCCGGCTGTTTCTACCCCGCCGACCGCGGCCGTGCCCTGGAAGCCAAGGTGGACCGGCTGGGCGCGGACAACGCCAAGCTGGCCACGGAGCTGAAGGAGGCGCGCGACCAGCTCGCCGTCACCCAGCCGAAGCTCGACGAGAAGATCGCCCAGGTGACGCAGGCCCTGCAGAGCCTGGACACCGCCGCGCGCCGCAAGGACGCGGACATCGGCGTGCAGTTCCAGAAGACGGTGGAGGACCTGGCGCAGCTGCGCGGCCAGGTGGAGACGTACCTCTACAAGATTGGTGAGCTGGAGGCCGCGCTCGGCAAGAGCACGGAGGAGACCAACCAGCGGCTGCTGGCGCTCCAGGGCACGGAGGCGGTGAAGGAGGCCGAGGCCAAGAGGAAGGCCGAGGAGCTCCAGCGCCCCACGACCGCGAAGGACTTCATCGCGCTCGCGCAGGACAAGGCGAAGGCCGGCGACACGTTGATCGCGCGCCAGCTCTACAACGAGTTCGTGAAGAAGTGGCCCAAGGACGCGCTCGTGGGCGAGGCCCACTTCGGCCTGGGTGAGACGTACTTCACCGAGTCCAAGTGCCGCGAGGCCCTCTTCGAGTACGGCAAGGTGGTGCAGGACCACACGAAGACGCCGTCCGCGCCGGATGCGTACCTGCGCTCCTCCGACTGCTTCCTGAAGCTGAAGATGAAGGAGGAGTCGAAGCTGGCGCTGGAGGAGCTGGTGAAGAGCTACCCCAAGTCGGACGCGGCCAAGACGGCGAAGACGAAGCTGGTGGAGCTGGACAAGAAGCCCGCGCCCGCGCCTGCCCCCGCGCCGAAGAAGGCGAAGAAGTGATGAGCCCCCGCGCTCCCCGGCTCGCCGCCCTGGCGCTGCTGTTGCTCCTGCCGCTGGTGGCGGGGGCCGCGCCGAAGAAGCTCGTGCTGCTCTTCACCGGAGACAACGGGGGCGAAATCGCCCCCTGTGGTTGACGACACAACCCGTCTGGCGGTCTGGCCAGACGAAAGACGGTCCTGACGGAGGAGCGCGTGAAGGGCGTGCCGGTGCTCGCACTGGACGCTGGCAACGCGCTCTTCAAGACCCTGGTGGATGGCCAGGAGGCGAAGCTTCGCGCGGAGCTGCTCCTGGAGCAGCTGGACGCGCAGGGCTACGCGGCCATGGCCGTGGGCCAGCGCGACCTCGTGCTGGGCGTGGACTTCCTGAAGAAGAAGACGAAGGGCGCGAAGCTGAAGCTCGTGTCCGCGAACCTCGTGGACGCGAAGGGACAGCCGCTCTTCCCCGCGTCGGTGGTGACGACGGTGGGCGGGCTGAAGGTGGGCATCATCGGCGTGTCCCCGGCGTCCGCGGACCCCAAGGCTCCGGCCGGCGGCTCCGAGGGCACGGCCTTCCTGCCCGAGGGTGTCCGGGGCCTGCCGGTGGGCCCGGCAGTGACCGCCGAGGTGAAGCGCCTGCGCCAGAAGGAGCAGGTGTCGCTGGTGGTGTTGCTCGCGGCGGTGCCCTACGTGGCGGCCGTGAAGCTGGCCCAGGGCGCCGAGGGCGTGGACTTCGTGCTGCAGTCGCACGACGGCCGGGGCGTGGGCATGGCGCAGCGCCAGGGCGTGTCCACGCTGGTACCGCCTGGAGAGCGGGGCCGCCAGGTCGCGAAGCTGGAGCTGTCCGTGGAGGGCACCGGTCCCTTCGCGGACCTGTCCGAGGCGAACCGCGCCCGGGAGAGCCAGCGCATGGTGGAGGCGAACATCGCGCGGGTGCAGGAGCGCCTGAAGGCGGAGAAGAACGAGGACGCGCGCCGCTCACTCCAGGAGACGCTGACCTCCTTCGAAGCACGTCGTGACGCCCTGGCCCGCACGGCGGCGGCGCAGGGCCCGGCGACGGGGCGCACGTACTTGCTGACGTACCTGCAGCTGGGTGCGGACGTGGCGTCGGATGCCGCCGTGCAGAAGCAGGTGGAGCGCGTCGAGCCGCCCGGCTCCGCGGGTCACTGAGCTTCCTCGCTCGTGGCCAACCCCGTCCATCCTGGGACGGGGGCGGAAACACCTGTTTCATCGCCTGTCGCGGGATGTGTCACGCCCGTTCCAGCCCTGCTGGAGAGCAGGCGGGCCCGGGGGCGTGGAACGCGTGGCAGGTCACTCTTCGACCGAATAATGTGATCAACAGGTTTCTGGCCTCCCCCACGCTGCTCGCACGACGAGTGGCAGGCCGCGCGTGATCGACATTTGCCGGCACTGACCCGAGGGCCCCGCGTCCAGATTTCCGGGCGTCCCTCCGGGCCGTGTCGCGTCCAGAGTTCGGAGTCATTTCGATGAGCAGCAGCGGTGATTTGTCGAAGCGGATCGCGAATCTGTCGCCGGAGAAGCGCGCGGAGCTGCTGAAGAAGATGGCCGCGCAGAAGCAGGCGGCGGGGACTCCGGCGCGGGCGGCGTTCCCGCTGAGGGACCGCTCGCGGCCGGCGGAGCTGTCCTTCGCGCAGCAGCGGCTGTGGTTCATGGACCAGCTGGCGCCGGGAAGCCCGCTCTACAACGTGCCCGTGGCGGTGCGGCTGGAGGGCGCGGTGGACGTGCCCGTGCTGGAGCGCTCGCTGCTCGAGGTGGTGCGGCGTCACGAGTCGCTGCGCACGACCTTCCAGGGCGGAGACAGCGGGCCGGTGCAGCACTTCGCGGACGCGCCCGTGCTGGAGTTGGATCGGACGGACGTGAGCGCGTTCTCGGCGGAAGCGCGCGAGGCCGAAGCCTGGCGCCGGGTGCGGGAAG
Source organism: Corallococcus sp. AB030 (assembly GCF_003668965.1). Classification (NCBI taxonomy): domain Bacteria; kingdom Pseudomonadati; phylum Myxococcota; class Myxococcia; order Myxococcales; family Myxococcaceae; genus Corallococcus; species Corallococcus sp. AB030. The sequence goes on along the minus strand of NZ_RAWQ01000013.1, from coordinate 29,187 downwards.
GGGCGCTGCGCCCGTTCGACCTCGCCACGGGGCCGCTGATGCGCGCGCTGCTGGTGAAGCTGGGGGACGCGGACCACCTGATGCTGGTGGCGATGCACCACATCGTGTCGGACGGGTGGTCGCTGGGCGTGCTCGTGCGCGAGGTGGCGGTGCTGTACGCCATGTTCCTGCAGGGCCAGCCGTCGCCGTTGCCGGAGCTGGCCGTGCAGTACGCGGACTACGCGGCCTGGCAGCGGGAGACGTTGCAGGGCGCGGCGTTGGAGCGGCAGCTGGCGTACTGGCGTGAGCAGTTGTCGGGCGCACCGCCCGCGCTGGAGCTGACGACGGACAAGCCACGGCCCGCGACGCGTGGCTTCCGGGGCGCGCGCACGCCCATCCAGTGGCCGCGTGAGTTGACGGACTCGCTCCGGGCGCTGGCGCAGCGGGAGGGCGCGACGCTGTTCATGGTGCTCCTGGCCGGGTGGCAGTCGCTGCTGTCGCGCTACTCCGGGCAGGACGACGTGTGCGTGGGCTCTCCCATGGCGGGCCGGACCCGCTCGGAGCTCGAAGGCCTCATCGGCATGTTCGTCAACACGCTGGTGCTGCGCGCGCGCCTCACGCCAGAGCTGTCGTTCCAGGGGCTGGTGCGCCAGCTGCGCGAGACGATGGTGGGCGCGACGGACCACCAGGACGTGCCCTTCGAGAAGCTGGTGGAGGCGCTGCAGCCGGAGCGTGACTCGGGGCGCACGCCGTTCTTCCAGGCGATGTTCGCGCTGCAGAACGCGCCGCGAGGCCCGGTCGCCGTGCAGGGCCTGAAGCTGAACGCGATGGAGGTGGACACCCAGACCGCCAAGTTCGACCTGCTCCTCCAGCTCACGGAGGCGGAAGGGAACCTGAGCGGCTACGTGGAGTTCGACACCGACCTCTTCCACGCCGCCACCGTCGCGAGGATGGTGGAGCACCTGCGCGGCCTGCTGGAGTCCGCCGTGGCCCACCCGGCGATGCCCGTGGCCCGGCTGCCCATGGTGAAGGCCGCCGAGCGCCGCGTGCTGGCCGAGGACTGGAACCGGACGCAGGCGGCGTATCCGAGGGAGAGGCCGGTGCACGCGCTCTTCGCGGAGCAGGCGCGCAAGTCACCGGACCGGGTGGCGGTGGTGCAGGGCGTGGATGGCCGGACGCTGACGTACGGCGAGCTGGACGCGAAGGCGAGCCAGCTGGCGCACCACCTGCGCGGGCTCGGAGTGAAGCGTGGCACGCGGGTGGGCGTGTACGTGGAGCGCTCGTGGGAGATGGTGGTCGGGCTGCTCGGCATCCTGAAGGCTGGGGGCGCGTACGTGCCGGTGGACCGCAACTATCCGGCGGAGCGCATCGCGCTGCTGCTGGAGGACGCGGGCGTCGAAGTGACCCTGACGCAGCAGTCGCTGGTGGAGAAGCTGCCGGCCGGAGCGGGCACGCTGCTCTGCGTGGACGCGGCGTGGGAGTCCATCCGTCGTGAACCGGAGACGGCACCGGACGTGGAGGTGGGCGGAGAAGACCTCGCGTACATCATCTTCACGTCGGGCAGCACGGGCCGGCCGAAGGGCGTGTGCGTTCCCCACCGGGGCATCACCCGCCTGGTGCTGGGCAACGACTTCATGCGCTTCGGACCGGATGCCATCTGGTCGCAGACGGGGCCGGTGGCCTTCGACGCGTCGACGCTGGAGCTGTGGGGCGCGCTGCTGCACGGAGCGAAGCTGGTGCTGGCGCCGCCGCACGCCCTGACGCTGGAGGAGTTGAGCGCGCTGGTGAGGCAGGAGCGCGTCAGCGTCCTGTGGCTGACGACGGCGCTGTACGAGCAGATGGCGCTGCATCAGGGCGACGCGCTGGCGGGCGTGTCGCAGGTGCTGACGGGCGGTGACGTGATGCCGCTCCCTCGCGCACGGGAGCACCTGGCGCGGCTGCCGGAAGGCGCGGTGCTGGTGAATGCGTACGGCCCGACGGAGAACACCACGTTCTCCACCACGCACACGATGACGGGTCGGTCGGTGCTCGATGGGGCGGTGTCCATCGGCAAGCCGATTGGAAACTCGACGACGTACGTGCTGGACGCGCACGGAGACGTGGCGGGCGTGGGTGTCCCGGGTGAGCTGCACGTGGGCGGCGAAGGCCTCGCGTGGGGCTACCTCAACCGCGCGGACCTGACGGCGGAGCGCTTCGTCCCCCATCCCTTCAGCACGGAGCCCGGTGCGCGCCTGTACCGCACGGGCGACAAGGCCCGGTGGAGGGAGGACGGCACGCTGGAGTTCCTGGGGCGCACCGACTTCCAGGTGAAGGTGCGTGGCTTCCGCATCGAGCTGGGTGAAATCGAAGCCGCGCTCCTCCAGCATCCGGACGTGGCGGAAGCCACGGTGGTGGCGCGGGGGCAGGGCGCGGACAAGCAGTTGGTGGGGTACGCGGTCGCGAAGCCGGAGCGGACGCTCGACGCGGCGGAGCTCAAGGCGCACCTGCGGCAGCGGCTGCCGGAGTACATGGTGCCCACGGCCCTGATGTCGCTGGACGCGCTGCCCCTCAGCGCGAACGGCAAGGTGGATCGCAAGGCGCTGCCGGAGCCGGAAGCCCCGCGCTCGGAGAAGGTCTTCGAGGCGCCCCGCACGGAGACCGAAGCGAAGCTGGCGGCCATCTGGGCGCAGGTGCTGCGCGTGCCCCAGGTGGGCGTGACGGACAACTTCTTCGAACTGGGCGGCCACTCGCTGCTGGCGACGCAGGTGGCCTCGCGGATCCGAGCCGGGTTCGGAGTGGAGCTGCCGCTGCGGGAGCTGTTCGAGTCCGCCACCCTGGAAGCCCTGGCGCTCCGCCTGGAGCGAGCCACCCGCTCCGTCGCCCCGCCGCTGGTGCCCGTCTCGCGAGAGCAGCCCCTGCCGTTGTCGTTCGCGCAGCAGCGCCTGTGGTTCATCGACCAGCTGGAGCCGGGCAGCCCGGTCTACAACGTTCCGCTGGCGGTCCGACTGGAGGGCGCGCTGGACGTCGCGGTGCTCCAGAGCGCGCTGGATGCACTGGTGCGCCGTCACGAAGCGCTCCGCACGACGTTCACGTCGCACGAAGGCACGCCGGTTCAGGTGGTGCATCCGCCCTCGGCGATGCCGCTGGAGGTAGAGGACCTGCGCGGCGTCGAAGCGGGCGAGCGGGAGCAGGAGGCCCGCCGCCGGGTGATGGCGCAGGGGCTGCGGTCCTTCGACCTGTCGCGGGGGCCGCTGGTCCGCGCGCAGTTGGTGCGGTTGGAGGAGCACGACCACCTGCTCGCGCTCACGATGCACCATGCCATCTCGGATGGTTGGTCGTTGGGCGTGCTCGTGCGGGAGATCGGTGCGCTGTACGCGGCGTTCGTGCAGGGCCAGCCCTCCTCGCTGCCGGAGTTGCCGCTCCAGTACGCGGACTACGCGGCCTGGCAGCGCGGCTGGCTTCAGGGCGACGCGCTCGAACGCGAGGTGTCCTTCTGGAAGGGCCGGCTCGCGGGAGCACCCGCCGCGCTGGAGTTGCCCACGGACCGTCCGCGTCCGGCGGTGCGGGGCAACGCGGGCACGATGCACTTCTTCCAGTGGCCCCCTTCGCTGACACAGCGCCTGCGGGCGCTGGCGCAGCGCGAGGGTGCATCGCTGTACATGGTGCTGCTGGCGGGCTGGCAGGTGCTGCTGTCGCGCTACAGCGGACAGACGGACATCAGCGTGGGTTCGCCCATCGCGGGCCGGACGAGAGCGGAGCTGGAAGGGCTCATCGGCTTCTTCGTCAACACGCTGGTGATGCGCGCGCGGGTGGATGGGGAGACGTCCTTCCGTGAGTTGCTGAAGCAGGTGCGAGGCACGGTGCTGGAGGCCTACGAGCACCAGGACGTGCCCTTCGAGAAGCTGGTGGAAGCGCTGCATCCGGAGCGCAGCCTGAGCCACACGCCGCTGTTCCAGACGCTGCTGGCGCTCCAGAACGTGCCGCAGGGCGACCTGGGGCTGCCGGGCATGGCGCTCAAGCCGCTGATGATGGAGAGCCACACGTCGAAGTTCGACCTGAGCGTCTTCTTCGTGGAAGAGGGCGAAGGGCTGAGGGGCTCGGTCGAATACAGCACCGAGCTGTACGACGCCGCGACGGTGCGCCGGATGGTGGAGCACCTGAGGGTGCTGCTGGATGCTGCGATGGCGCGTCCGGAGGCCGCTGTGTCCCGGCTGCCGATGGTGGACGCGGAAGAGCGGCAGCGGATCCTCGACGGTGGCAACCGCATGGCGGCGGAGGCCGTGGGCACCACGCCGGTGCACGCGCTGTTCTCCGAACAGGCCCGGAAGACGCCGGACGCGGTAGCGATCCAGGTGCATGACGGGCGGACGTTGACGTACGCCGAGCTGGACGCGAAGGCGAACCAGCTGGCGCATCACCTGCGGAGCCAGGGCGTGAAGCGTGGCACGCGGGTGGGCGTGTACGTGGAGCGCTCTCTGGAGATGGTGGCGGGGCTGCTGGCCATCCTGAAGGCGGGAGGCGCGTACGTGCCGGTGGACCGCAACTACCCGGCGGAGCGCATCGCGCTGCTGCTGGGGGATGCGGGCGTGGGCGTGACGCTGACGCAGCGGTCGCTGGTGGAGAAGCTGCCAGCGAGCGCGGGCACGCCGCTGCTGCTGGACACGGTATGGGCCGAAGCGGCCCGGCATCCGGAGACGGCGCCGCGGGTGGAGGTCAGCGCCGAAGACCTGGCGTACGTGATGTTCACGTCGGGAAGCACGGGCCGCCCAAAGGGCGTGAGCGTGCCGCACCGGGGCATCACGCGGCTGGTGGTGGGCAACGACTTCCTGCGCTTCGGACCGGAGGAGGTCTGGCTGCAGCTGGCGCCGGTGGCCTTCGACGCCTCGACGCTGGAACTCTGGGGCGCGCTGCTGCACGGGGCGAAGTTGGTGCTGGCGCCGCCACACGCGTTGGCACTGGAGGAGTTGAGCGCGCTGCTGCGCAAGGAGCGCATCAGCACGTTGTGGCTGACCGCCGCGCTGTACGAGCAGATGGCGCTGCACCAGGTGGACGCTCTGGCCGAGGTCTCGCGAGTGCTGGCGGGCGGCGACGTGCTGCCGGCCCAGCGAGTGCGCGAGCACCTGAAGCGCCTGCCACAAGGCGCGATGCTGGTGAACGGGTACGGCCCGACGGAGAACACGACGTTCTCCGCGACGCACGCTCTCACACGCGACACGGAACTCACCGCTTCGGTGCCCATCGGCAAGCCGATTGGAAACTCGACGGCGTACGTGCTGGATCCGCACGGTGACGTGGCCGGAGTAGGCGTACCGGGTGAGCTGTTCGTGGGTGGCGAAGGTCTGGCGTGGGGCTACCTGAACCGTACAGACCTGACGGCGGAGCGCTTCGTTCCGAACGCGTTCAGCACGGAGCCCGGCGCGCGGCTGTACCGGACGGGAGACAAGGCGCGCTGGAAGGAAGACGGGACGCTGGAGTTCCTGGGGCGCACCGACTTCCAGGTGAAGGTGCGAGGCTTCCGAATCGAGTTGGGCGAGGTGGAAGCGGCCCTCCTCCAGCATCCGGGCGTGGCGGAAGCCGCGGCGGTGGTGCGCGACGTCGGCGGAGACAAGCGGCTCGTCGCGTGGCTCGTGGCGAAGCCGGGACAGAACATCGATCCGAAGGCAGTGGAAGCGGAGCTGCGGCAGCGGTTGCCGGAGTACATGGTGCCGTCGGCGATGGGCGTGTTGGAAGCGCTGCCGCTCACGGCCAACGGCAAGGTGGACCGCAAGGCGCTCATGGCGCTGGAAGCGCAGGAGGCAGGCACCGCCTTCGAAGCGCCCCGCACGGAGGTGGAGAAGAAGCTGGCGGCCATCTGGGCGGAGGTCCTGCGGGTGCCCTGGGTGGGGCTGAGGGACAACTTCTTCTCGCTCGGTGGCCACTCGCTGCTGGCGACGCAGGTGGTGTCACGGATCCGCTCGGAGTTCGGAGTGGAGATCTCGTTGCGCGTCCTCTTCGAGGCCCCCGTGCTCGAAGTCCTGGCCGAGCGGCTGGGAACGGCCGCGAGTCACCAGTCCACGGCGCTGAAGTCCGCCGCGAGTGATGAAGCGCCGCCGCTGTCGTTCGCGCAGCAGCGCCTGTGGTTCATCGACCAGATGGAACCGGGAAGCGCGATCTACAACGTGCCCGTCGCGGTCCGGCTGCGGGGCACCTTGAAGCGGGGTGCGCTCGTGCGAGCCCTGGACGAAATCGTCCGGCGCCACGAGTCCCTCCGCACGACGTTCGAGCTGCACGAGGGCCAGCCCGTGCAGCGCATCCATCCCCACGCGCGCCTGCCGGTAGCGGACGTCGACCTGGAGGGAATCGACAGCGAGCAGCGGGAGGCGGAGGTCCGGCGCCGGCTCGGAGTGGAGTTGGCGGAGCCCTTCGACCTGTACAGGGGGCCGCTCATCCGGGCGAGCCTGCTGAAGCTGGGCGTCACCGAGCACGTGCTGTTCATCACGATGCACCACATCGTGTCGGATGGCTGGTCGCTGGGAGTGCTGATCCGTGAAGTGGGGGCGTTGTACGCGGCCTTCACGGAAGGGCGTCCGTCGCCCCTGCCAGAGCTGTCGTTGCAGTACGCGGGCTACGCGGCGTGGCAGCGCGGTTGGTTGCAGGGAGAGACGCTCCAGAAGGAGGTGGACTTCTGGAGGGGGAAGCTCGCCGGGACGCCGCCAGTCCTGGAGTTGCCCACGGACCATCCGCGGCCGGCGGTGCGAGGCAACGCGGGAGCGGTTCATTCCTTCGTGCTGCCGTCATCGCTGGAGCAGGGACTGAAGGCGCTGGCGCAGCGCGAGGGCGCATCGCTGTACATGGTGCTGCTGGCGGCGTGGCAGGCGCTGCTGTCGCGCTACAGCGGACAGACGGACATCAGCGTGGGTTCGCCCATCGCGGGTCGGACGCGGGCGGAGCTGGAAGGACTCATCGGCTTCTTCGTCAACACGCTGGTGCTGCATGCGCAGGTGGACGGTGAGAAGTCGTTCCGTGAGTTGCTGACGCAGGTGCGGGGCACGGTGTTGGAGGCCTACGAGCACCAGGACGTGCCGTTCGAAAAACTGGTGGAGGCGCTGCAGCCCGAGCGCAGCCTGAGTCACACGCCGCTGTTTCAGTCACTGCTGGCATTGCAGAACACGCCCGAGGGAGAGGCGCGCCTGCCCGGGCTGACGATGAAGCCCCTGGAGCTGGAGATCCGCACGTCGAAGTTCGACGTGAGCATCTTCTTCACGGAGACGCCGCAGGGCTTGAGTGGAGCGGTGGAGTACAGCACCGAGTTGTTCGAAGCAGCGACGGTGCGCCGGATGGTGGAGCACCTGCGGGTGCTGCTGGAAGGCGTGGTGGCGAAGCCGGAGGAGGCAGTGGGCCGGCTGCCCATGCTGACGGAGGCGGAGCGCCAGCAGGTGCTGCTGACGTGGAACCCGACGGCCACGCAGTCCTCCCGTGACATGTCGGTGCACGCCCGCTTCGAGGCACAGGCGAAGCAGACGCCGGACGCGGTGGCGCTGAAGCTCGCGGAAGGGGGCGGCACGCTGACTTACGGCGAGCTGGACGCGAAGGCGAACCAGCTGGCGCACCACCTGCGGAGCCAGGGAGTGAAGCGTGGCACGCGGGTGGGCGTGTACGTGGAGCGCTCGCTGGAGATGGTGGCGGGGCTACTGGCCATCCTGAAGGCCGGGGGCGTATACGTCCCGGTGGACCGCAACTACCCGGCGGAGCGCATCGCGCTGCTGCTGGGGGATGCGGGCGTGGGCGTGACGCTGACGCAGCGGTCGCTGGTGGAGAAGCTGCCGGCGAGCGCGGGAACGCCGCTGCTGCTGGACACTGCATGGAGCGAGATCGCGCACCTGCCGACCTCGGCGCCGCAGGAAGAAGTGAGCGCGGACGACCTGGCGTACGTGATGTTCACGTCGGGAAGCACCGGCCGGCCGAAGGGCGTGAGCGTGCCGCACCGGGGCATCACGCGGCTGGTGGTGGGCAACGACTTCCTGCGCTTCGGGCCGGGGGAGGTCTGGCTGCAACTGGCGCCGGTGGCCTTTGACGCGTCGACGCTGGAACTCTGGGGCGCGCTGCTGCACGGGGCGAAGCTGGTGCTGGCGCCGCCGCACGCACAGACGCTGGAGGAGCTGGGCGTGCTGCTGCGAAAGGAGCGCATCAGCACGCTGTGGCTGACCGCCGCGCTGTACGAACAGATGGCGCTGCATCAGGTGGATGCGCTGGCGGAAGTGTCGCAGGTCCTCGCGGGCGGCGACGTGTTGCCAGCCCAGCGAGTGCGCGAGCACTTGAAGCACTTGCCGGAAGGCGCGGTGCTGGTGAACGGATACGGCCCGACGGAGAACACGACGTTCTCCGCGACGCACGCGCTCACGCGTGACTCGGCCGTCACCGCTTCAGTGCCCATCGGCAAGCCGATTGGAAACTCGACGGCGTACGTGCTGGACGGGTACGGCGGCGTGGCCGGAGTGGGCGTGCCGGGAGAGCTGTACGTCGGCGGCGAAGGCCTGGCGTGGGGCTACCTCAACCGTACAGACCTGACGGCGGAGCGCTTCGTTCCGAACGCGTTCAGTACGGAGCCCGGCGCGCGGCTGTACCGGACGGGAGACAAGGCGCGCTGGAAGGAAGACGGGACGCTGGAGTTCCTGGGGCGCACCGACTTCCAGGTGAAGGTGCGAGGCTTCCGAATCGAGTTGGGCGAGGTGGAAGCGGCCCTCCTCCAGCATCCGGGCGTGGCGGAAGCCGCGGCGGTGGTGCGCGACGTCGGCGGAGACAAGCGGCTCGTCGCGTGGCTCGTGGCGAAGCCGGGACAGAACATCGATCCGAAGGCAGTGGAAGCGGAGCTGCGGCAGCGGTTGCCGGAGTACATGGTGCCGTCGGCGATGGGCGTGTTGGAAGCGCTGCCGCTCACGGCCAACGGCAAGGTGGACCGCAAGGCGCTACCTGAAATCGCAGCGACTGCTTCGCAGCACGAGTACGAAGCGCCTCGCACGGAGTCGGAGCAGAAGCTGGCGGCCATCTGGGCGGAAGTGCTGCGCGTCCCGCGGGTCGGGGTGAGGGACAACTTCTTCGCGCTGGGCGGGCACTCGCTGCTGGCGACCCAGGTGGTGTCGCGGATCCGGAAGGAGCTGGGCGCGGAGCTGCCACTGCGGACGTTGTTCGAGGCTCCGACGCTTGAAGCCCTGGCCCGACGGCTGGAGACGGCCGAGCGTCCGCTGCCCGTGGCGCTGGAGTCGATCGCGAACGCTGGGCCGTCGCCGCTGTCGTTCGCGCAGCAGCGCCTGTGGTTCATCGACCAGTTGGAGCCGGGCTCGGCGCTCTACAACGTGCCCGTCGCGGTGCGCCTGGAAGGCGAGCTGGACGTGGGAGCCCTGGACTGGGCCCTGCGTGAAATCGTCCGGCGCCACGAATCCCTCCGCACGACGTTCGAGCTGCACGAGGGACAGCCCGTGCAGCGCATCCATGCCGACGAAGTGCGCCTCTCCATGGTGCAGGTCGACCTGGGGGCATTGGACGGCGAGCAGCGGGAGGCGGAAGTCCGGCGCCGGCTCGGAGTGGAGTTGGCGGAGCCCTTCGACCTGCAAAAGGGGCCGCTCATCCGGGCGAGCCTGCTGAAGCTGGGAGCCGCCGAGCACGTGCTGCTCATCACGATGCACCACATCGTGTCGGACGGATGGTCGCTCGGCGTGCTGATCCGCGAAGTGGGAGCGTTGTACGCGGCCTTCACGGAAGGGCGTCCGTCGCCGCTGCCGGAGCTGTCGTTGCAGTACGCGGGCTATGCGGTGTGGCAGCGTGGCTGGTTGCAGGGCGAGACGCTCCAGAAGGAGGTGGACTTCTGGAGGGGGAAGCTCGCCGGGACGCCGCCCGTCCTGGAATTGCCCACGGACCATCCGCGCCCCGCGGTGCGAGGCAACGCGGGTGCGATCCATTCATTCGTTCTGCCGTTATCGCTGGAGCAGGGACTGAAGGCGCTGGCGCAGCGCGAGGGTGCATCGCTGTACATGGTGCTGCTGGCGGCGTGGCAGATGCTGCTGTCGCGCTACAGCGGACAGACGGACATCAGCGTGGGTTCGCCCATCGCGGGCCGGACGAGAGCGGAGCTGGAAGGGCTCATTGGCTTCTTCGTCAACACGCTGGTGCTGCGCGCGCAGGTGGACGGAGAGAAATCCTTCCGGGAGTTGCTGACGCAAGTGAAAGGCACGGTGCTGGAGGCGTACGAGCACCAGGACGTGCCGTTCGAGAAGCTGGTGGAAGCGCTGCAGCCCGAGCGCAGCCTGAGTCACACGCCGCTGTTTCAGTCACTGCTCGCGTTGCAGAACACGCCCGATGGAGAGGCACGGCTGCCCGGGCTGACGATGAAGCCCTTGGAGCTGGAGCTTCGTACGTCGAAGTTCGATGTGAGCATCTTCTTCACGGAGACGCCGCAGGGCTTGAGCGGAGCGGTGGAATACAGCACCGACCTGTTCGAAGCGGCGACGGTGCGCCGGATGGTGGAGCACCTGCGAGTGCTGTTGGAAGGCGTGGTGGCGAAGCCGGAGGAGGCAGTCGGCCGGCTGCCCATGCTGACGGACGCGGAGCGCCAGCAGGTGCTGGTGACGTGGAACCAGCAGCAGGCGGAGTACGACCGCGCCGCGACGATTCCCCTGCTCTTCGAGGCACAAGCGAAGCGCACCCCGAATGCTGTAGCCGTGGTGAGCGGCAAGCAGCGGCTGACGTACCGGGAGCTGGAGGCGAAGGCGAACCAGCTGGCGCACCGGCTGCGCAAGCTGGGCGTGGGCCCGGAGTCGCGAGTGGGCCTGTGCGTGGAGCGCACGGCGGACGTGGTGGTGGGCACGCTGGGCATCTTCAAGGCCGGCGGCGCGTACGTGCCGTTGGATCCGAGCTATCCGAAGGAGCGACTGGGCTGGCTGCTGGAGGACGCACAGGGCCCGGCATTGGTGGCGCACTCGCACCTCTTGGAGTCGCTGCCCGCCTTCAGCGCGCAGGCGGTCTTCCTGGACCGTGAGGAGGAGTGGGCGGAAGAGTCCTGCTGCTCGCCGACGCCGGAGGTGCGCCCGGAGAACGTGGCGTACCTCATCTACACGTCAGGAAGCACAGGCCGCCCAAAGGGCGTGGCGGTGACGCACCGGAACGCGGTGGCCTTCCTCGCGTGGGCAACGGAGACGTTCATGGAGGAGGAGACGAAGGCGGTACTCGCGGCGACGAGCCTGAACTTCGACCTCTCGGTGTTCGAACTCTTCGCGCCGCTGGTGCGAGGCGGCAGCGTGGTGGTGGTGCGCAACGCTCTGCACCTGGCGGAGGAGAAGCCAGAAGCGGACGTCACGCTCATCAATACGGTGCCATCGGCGATGGCGCAGTTGGTGCGGCTGAAGGCGGTGCCGCCGTCGGTGCGCGTAGTGAATCTCGCTGGTGAAGCGCTGCCCGAGACGCTGGCAAGGGCCGTGTACGCGGTGCCAACAGTTCAGAAGCTCTACAACTTGTACGGCCCGTCGGAAGACACGACGTACTCGACGTGGTCACTGGTGGGGCGCGCAGAGGTGCCGAACATCGGCCGGCCGCTCACCAACACGCGGGCGTACGTGCTGGACAAGTACCTGCAGCCGGTACCGGCGGGCGTAGCGGGAGAGTTGTTCCTGGCAGGCGAAGGCCAGGCGCGCGGCTACCTGCTGAGGCCGGAGCTGACGGCGGAGAAGTTCCTGCCGGAGGTGTACGGCCCCGAAGGCAGCCGCATGTACCGCACGGGAGACCGGGTGCGGTACCGCGCGGACGGAGTGCTGGAGTACCTGGGCCGAGTGGACTTCCAGGTGAAGGTGCGAGGCTTCCGCATCGAGCTGGGCGAAGTGGAGTCCGCGCTGCGCCAGCAAGAGGCAGTGAAGGAAGCGGTGGTGGTGGCGAAGGGGGAGGGCGCGGAGAAGCGGCTCGTGGCGTACGTGGCCCCGAAGGCCGGCGCGACACTGGAAGCGGAGGCCTTGAAGGCGAGCCTGCGCCAACGGCTGCCGGAGTACATGGTGCCCGGTTCAGTAGTGGTGCTGGAGGCACTGCCGCTCAACTCCAACGGCAAGGTGGACCGCAAAGCCCTGCCGGATCCGGAGGCGCCGGCAGCCATCATCACCTACGCAGCCCCGCGCACGGAGACGGAAGCGAAGCTGGCGGCCATCTGGGCGGAAGTGCTGCGCGTCCCTCGGGTGGGCGTGAAGGACGACTTCTTCGCGCTGGGCGGACACTCGCTGCTCGCGACACAAGTCGTGTCGCGAGTTCGCGCGGAGACGGGCGCGGAGCTGCCGCTGCGTGCGCTGTTCGAAGCGCGAACGGTGGAGTCGCTCGCTCGTCAGCTGGGGCAGACCGCGTTCTCTGGCAAGAACACGATGGAGCGCAGGCTGGGGGATGCCGCCCGGCCGCTGTCGTTCGCGCAGCAGCGGTTGTGGTTCATCGACCAGCTGGAGCCGGGGACGGCGCTCTACAACGTGCCCGTCGCGGTGCGGCTGGAGGGGGCGCTGCGCCAGGACGTCCTGGAACGGGCGCTGCGCGAAGTGGTGCGGCGCCATGAAGCGCTGCGGACGACGTTCGCGGAGAAGGATGGTCAGTCCCTCCAGGTCATCCACTCGGACATGACCCTGCATCTGGAGCGGGTGGAGGTGTCCTCGGGGGATGCGCGGCAGCGGATTGAGCAGGAGATGTTGAAGCCGTTCGACCTGTCGCGCGGTCCGCTGATCCGGGCACTCCTGCTGACGCTGGGAAGCGCGGAGCACGTGTTGGTCGTCACGATGCATCACATCGTGTCGGACGGCTGGTCGCTGGGCGTGCTGATCCGGGAGGTGGGCGCGCTGTACGCGGCCTTCGCGGAAGGCCGTCCGTCGCCGCTGCCAGAGCTCCCTGTGCAGTACGCGGACTACGCGGCCTGGCAGCGCGACGGGTTGCAGGGCGCGACGCTCCAGCAGGAGGTGGACTACTGGAAGCGGAAGCTCGTTGGCGCGCCGCCGGTGCTGGAGTTGCCCACGGACCATCCCCGTCCGCCGGTGCGTGGCAGCGCGGGAGCGACGTACTCCTTCCCCTTGTCCCGGTCGCTGACGGGGGACCTCAAGGCGCTGGCCCAGCGGGAAGGTGCGTCGCTGTACATGGCGCTGCTTGCGGGTTGGCAGGTCCTGCTGTCGAGGTACTCGGGGCAGGACGACATCAGCGTGGGTTCGCCCATCGCGGGACGCACGCGCGCGGAGGTGGAGGGCCTCATCGGCTTCTTCGTCAACACGCTGGTGCTGCGCGCCCAGGTGGATGGAGGCCAGTCCTTCCGGGCGCTGCTCACGCAGGTGCGGGAGACGGTGCTTGGCGCGTACGAGCACCAGGACGTGCCCTTCGAGAAGCTGGTGGAGGCGCTCCAGCCTGAGCGCGACCGGCGTCACACGCCGTTGTTCCAGGTGTTCCTGGCGCTCCAGAACCTGCCTGAGAGCGAAACGCGACTGCCGGGCTTGACGCTCAAGCCCGTGGCCTACGAAGGCCGGACGTCGAAGTTCGACCTGAGCCTCTTCTTCATGGAGACGCCAGACGGACTGACGGGTGCGATGGAGTACAGCACCGACCTGTTCGAAGCAGCGACGGTGCGCCGGATGGCGGAGCACCTGCGAGTGCTGTTCGAAGGCATGGTGGCGAAGCCGGACGCAGCGGTGGGCCAGTTGCCCATGTTGATGGAAGCGGAGCGCCAGCAAGTGCTGGTGACGTGGAACCAGCAGCAGGCGGAGTACGCGCGCGACGCGACGATTCCGGGGCTCTTCGAGGCGCAAGCGAAGCGCACTCCGAATGCCGTTGCCGTGGTGAGCGGCAAGCAGCGGATGACGTACCGGGACGTAGAGGCGAAAGCGAACCAGTTGGCGCACCGGCTGCGCAAGCTGGGAGTCGGTCCGGAATCGCGAGTAGGCCTGTGCGTGGAGCGCACGGCGGACGTCGTGGTGGGCACGCTGGGCATCCTCAAGGCCGGCGGCGCCTACGTGCCGTTGGATCCGAGCTACCCGAAGGAGCGACTGGGCTGGCTGCTGGAGGATGCGCAGGGCCCGGCATTGGTGGCGCATTCGCACCTGCTGGAGTCGCTGCCCGCCTTCAGCGCGAAGCCGGTGTGCCTGGACCGTGAAGAAGAGTGGGCGGAAGAGTCCTGCTGCCCGCCGACGCCGGAGGTGCGCCCGGAGAACGTGGCGTACCTCATCTACACGTCAGGAAGCACAGGCCGCCCGAAGGGCGTGGCGGTAACGCACCGGAACGCAGTGGCCTTCCTGGCGTGGGCAACGGAGACGTTCACGGAGGAGGAAACGAAGGCGGTGCTCGCGGCGACGAGCCTGAACTTCGACCTCTCCGTCTTTGAACTCTTCACGCCGTTGGTGCGAGGCGGCAGCGTGGTGGTGGTGCGCAATGCCCTGCACCTGGCGGAGGAGAAGCCAGAGGCGGAGGTGACGCTCATCAACACGGTGCCGTCGGCGATGGCGCAGTTGGTGCGGCTGAATGCAGTGCCGCCGTCAGTGCAGGTCATCAACCTCGCCGGTGAAGCATTGCCGGAGACGTTGGCGAAGGGGGTCTACGGCATCCCCACGGTGAGGAAGCTCTACAACCTGTATGGGCCGTCGGAAGACACGACGTACTCGACGTGGTCGCTGGTGGGGCGCGCAGAGGTGCCGAACATCGGCCGGCCGCTGACCAACACGCGGGCGTACGTGCTGGACAAGTATCTGCAGCCGGTGCCGGTGGGCGTCGCGGGCGAGCTGTTCCTGGCGGGCGAAGGCCAGGCGCGCGGCTACCTGCTGAGGCCGGAGCTGACGGCGGAGAAGTTCCTGCCGGAAGTCTACGGCCCGGAAGGCAGCCGGATGTACCGCACGGGAGACCGGGTGCGGTACCGGGCGGACGGAGTGCTGGAGTACCTGGGCCGAGTGGACTTCCAGGTGAAGGTGCGAGGCTTCCGTATCGAGCTGGGCGAAGTCGAAGCAGCCCTGCGTCAACAGGAGTCGGTGAAGGAAGCGGTGGTGGTGGCGAAGGGGGAGGGCGCGGAGAAGCGCCTCGTGGCGTACGTGGCGCCGAAGGCCGGCGCGACGTTGGAAGCGGAGTCGCTGAAGGCAAGCCTGCGTCAGCGGCTGCCGGAGTACATGGTGCCTGGGGCGGTGGTGGTGTTGGAGGCACTGCCGCTCAATTCCAACGGCAAGGTGGACCGCAAGGCCCTGCCGGAGCCGGATGCGCAAAAGGCCGGAAGTACCTACGAGGCTCCGCGCACGGATGCGGAAGCAAGGCTCGCGGCCATCTGGGCGGAGGTGCTGCGGGTGCCCCAGGTGGGCGTGAAGGACGACTTCTTCGCGCTGGGTGGCCACTCCCTGCTGGCGACACAGGTGGTGTCGCGAGTGCGCGCGGAGATGGGCGCGGAGCTGCCGCTGCGCGCGCTGTTCGAATCGCGCACGGTGGAGTCGCTCGCCCATCAGCTGGAGAAAGCCGCGTTCTCGAGCAAGACGGCGATGAGGCGCCGGCTGGGGGCCACTGCACGGCCGCTGTCGTTCGCGCAGCAGCGGTTGTGGTTCATCGACCAACTGGAGCCAGGCACCGCGCTCTACAACATGCCCGTGGCACTGCGGCTGGAAGGTGACCTGGACGTGGGCGTCCTGGAGCGTGCCCTGCGGGAGGTCGTGAGCCGTCACGAGGCCCTGCGCACGACCTTCGAGGTGCAGGACGGTCAGCCCCTCCATGTCATCCATTCGGACCTGGCCCTGCACCTGGAGCGGGTGGAGGTGTCCGAGTCCGCTGCACGGCAGCGGATCGAACAGGAGATGTTGAAGCCGTTCGACCTGTCGCGTGGTCCGCTGCTGCGAGCGCTCCTGCTGAAGTTGGGCAATCAGGAGCACGCGCTGGTCGTCTCGATGCACCACATCGTGTCGGACGGCTGGTCGTTGGGCGTGTTGATCCGCGAAGTGGGCGCGCTGTACGCGGCCTTCTCCTCGGGGCAGCCGTCACCCCTGCCCGAGTTGCCCGTGCAGTACGGGGACTACGCGGCCTGGCAGCGTGACTGGCTGCGGGATGAAACCCTGGCGCGCGAGGTGGACTACTGGAAGCAGTCGCTGATGGGAGCACCGCCGGTGCTGGAGCTGCCGACGGACCGTCCTCGTCCGGCGGTGCGCACCAACGGTGGCACGACGCTGGGATTCATGTTGCCGCTGGACCTGTCCCGGAAGCTGAACGCGCTGGCCCAGCAAGAGGGTGCCTCGCTGTTCATGGCGCTGCTGGCCGGGTGGCAGGTGCTGTTGTCGAGGTACTCGGGGCAGACGGACATCAGCGTGGGTTCCCCCATCGCGGGACGCACGCGCGCGGAGGTGGAGGGCCTCATCGGCTTCTTCGTCAACACGCTGGTGCTGCGCACCCAGGTCGACGGAGAGGCGTCTTTCCGTGAGCTGCTGAAGCAGGTGAGGGGCACGGTGCTGGGCGCATACGAGCACCAGGACGTGCCCTTCGAGAAACTGGTGGAGGCACTGCAGCCCGAGCGCAGCCTGAGCCACACGCCGCTGTTCCAGACGTCGATGTCGCTCCAGAACGTGCCTGTCGAGGAGTCCAGACTCCCCGGCCTGGTGCTCAAGCCCGTGCCTTACGAAGGCCGGACGTCGAAGTTCGACCTGAGCCTCTTCTTCACGGAGACGCCGGACGGGCTGGCCGGAGCGGTGGAGTACAGCACCGACCTGTTCGAAGCAGCGACGGTGCGCCGGATGGTGGAGCACCTGCGCATGCTTCTGGAAGGCGTGGTGTCAAAGCCGGACGCAGCGGTGGGACGGCTGTCCCTGCTCACGCCCGTGGAGCGTCAGCAGGTGCTGGTGACGTGGAACCAGCAGCAGGCGGAGTACGACCGGAACGCGACGATTCCGGCGCTCTTCGAGGCGCAGGCGAAGCGCACGCCGGATGCCGTGGCCGTGGTGAGCGGCAAGCAGCAACTGACGTACCGGGAGGTGGAGGAGAAGTCGAACCAGCTGGCACACCGGCTGCGCAAGCTGGGCGTGGGTCCGGAGTCGCGAGTGGGCCTGTGCGTGGAGCGCACGGCGGACGTGGTGGTGGGGACGCTGGGCATCCTCAAGGCCGGCGGCGCGTACGTGCCGTTGGATCCGAGCTACCCGAAGGAACGTCTGGGCTGGCTGCTGGAGGATGCGCAAGGCCCGGCGTTGGTCGCGCACTCGCACCTCTTGGAGTCGCTGCCCGCCTTCAGGGCGCAGGCGGTCTGCCTGGACACGGACGCGGCATTGGCGACGGAGCCCAAGGAGGCACCGGAAGCAGAACTGCGCCCGGAGAACGTGGCGTACCTCATCTACACGTCGGGAAGCACGGGCCGTCCGAAGGGCGTGGCGGTGACGCACCGGAACGCGGCGGCCTTCCTCGCGTGGGCGACAGAGACGTTCACCGAAGAAGAGACGAAGGCGGTGCTCGCGGCGACGAGCCTGAACTTCGACCTCTCCGTCTTCGAACTCTTCGCGCCGCTGGTGCGAGGCGGCAGCGTGGTGGTGGTGCGCAATGCCCTGCACCTGGCGGAGGAGAAACCGGAGGCGGAGGTGACGCTCATCAACACGGTGCCGTCGGCGATGGCGCAGTTGGTGCGGCTGAACGCGGTGCCGCCGTCAGTGCAGGTCATCAATCTCGCCGGTGAAGCGTTGCCGGAGACGTTGGCGAAGGGGGTCTACGGCATCCCCACGGTGAGGAAGCTCTACAACCTGTACGGCCCGTCGGAAGACACGACGTACTCGACGTGGTCGCTGGTGGGGCGCGCAGAGGTGCCGAACATCGGCCGGCCGCTGACCAACACGCGGGCCTACGTGCTGGACAAGCACCTGCAGCCGGTGCCGGTGGGCGTCGCGGGAGAGCTGTTCCTGGCGGGCGAAGGCCAGGCGCGCGGCTACCTGCTGAGGCCGGAGCTGACGGCGGAGAAGTTCCTGCCGGAAGTCTACGGCCCGGAAGGCAGCCGGATGTACCGCACGGGGGACCGGGTGCGGTACCGGGCGGACGGAGTGCTGGAGTACCTGGGCCGAGTGGACTTCCAGGTGAAGGTGCGAGGCTTCCGCATCGAGCTGGGCGAAGTGGAGTCCGCGCTGCGCCAGCAAGAGGCAGTGAAGGAAGCAGTGGTGGTGGCGAAGGGGGAGGGCGCGGAGAAGCGCCTCGTGGCGTACGTGGCGCCGAAGGCCGGCGCGACGTTGGAAGCGGAGTCGCTGAAGGCAAGCCTGCGTCAGCGGCTGCCGGAGTACATGGTGCCTGGGGCGGTGGTGGTGCTGGAGGCACTGCCGCTCAACTCCAACGGCAAGGTGGACCGCAAGGCCCTGCCGGAGCCGGAGGCACCGACCTCCACCCGCACGTACGTGGCCCCGCGCACGGAGACGGAAGCGAAGCTGGCGGCCATCTGGGCGGAAGTGCTGCGAGTCCCCCAGGTGGGCGTGAAGGACGACTTCTTCGCGCTCGGAGGCCACTCGCTGCTGGTGACGCAGGTGGTGTCGCGCATCCGCACGGAGACCGGCGTGGAGTTGCCGCTGCGTGCGCTGTTCGAGGCTCCCACGCTCGAGGCCCTGGCCCAACGGATGGGGACGGCGGGCCGCGGTCAGAGTTCGATGCCGGGCGACTCGTTGATGGGCATGACGCCGCCGCTGTCGTTCGCGCAGCAGCGCCTGTGGTTCATCGACCAGTTGGAGCCGGGTACGGCGCTCTACAACCTGCCCGTGGCGGTGCGGCTGATGGGCGCGCTGGATGTCGCGGCCCTGGAGCGGGCCCTGAACGAGGTCGTGCGCCGTCACGAAGCCCTGCGGACCACCTTCGAGGAGCGCGGCGGTCAGGCCATCCAGGTCATCCAGCCCACCCTGTCACTGGAGCTGGGCCGGGAGGACCTGCGGTCCATCGACGAAGCCCGCCGCGAGACGGAGGCCCACCGGCAGGTGGAGCAGGAGATGCTCCGCCCCTTCGACCTGGGCCGTGGGCCGTTGATCCGCACCCGGCTGTTCACGCTCGGGGAGCGCGAGAGCGTCCTCGTGGTGACGATGCACCACATCGTGTCGGACGGCTGGTCGCTGGGCGTGTTGATCCGCGAGGTGGGCGCGCTCTACGCGGCCTTCTCCTCGGGGCAGCCGTCCCCTCTGCCCGAGCTGCCCGTGCAGTACGCGCGCTACGCGTCCTGGCAACGCGGCCGGCTCCAGGGAGAAGTCCTCGCGCGGCAGGTGGACTACTGGAAGCGGAAGCTCGCCGGCGCGCCGCCGGTGCTGGAGCTGCCCACGGACCGCCCGCGTCCGCCCGAGCGGGGCATCGCGGGCGCGAAGTACGCCTTCACCCTGTCCCGGTCGTTGACGGGAGCGCTCAAGGCGCTGGCCCAGCGGGAAGGGGCCTCTCTGTACATGGTGCTGCTGTCGGGGTGGCAGGTGCTGATGGCTCGCTACAGCGGCCAGCAGGACATCAGCGTGGGTTCACCCATCGCGGGCCGCATGCG
Organism: Corallococcus sp. AB030; assembly: GCF_003668965.1. Classification (NCBI taxonomy): domain Bacteria; kingdom Pseudomonadati; phylum Myxococcota; class Myxococcia; order Myxococcales; family Myxococcaceae; genus Corallococcus; species Corallococcus sp. AB030. The sequence continues at coordinate 9,767 of NZ_RAWQ01000013.1, read as the reverse complement.
CGCGGAGCTGGAGGGGCTCATCGGCTTCTTCGTCAATACGCTCGTGCTGCGCGCGGACGTGGACGGCGCCCTGTCCTTCCGGCAGTTGCTCGCCCAGGTGCGTGAAACGGTGCTGGATGCGTACGAGCACCAGGAGGTCCCGTTCGAGAAGCTGGTCGAGGTCCTCCAGCCCGAGCGCAGCCGCAGCCACACGCCGCTCTTCCAGACGATGGTCGCCCTCCAGAACATGCCGATGGGCGAGCTGCGGCTGCCGGACGTGGTGCTCCAGCCGGTGAACGTGGAGAGCCCCATCGCGCAGTTCGACCTGAGCGTGTCATTCATGGAGCAGCCTCAGGGCCTCTCCGGCACGATGGAGTACAGCACGGAGCTGTTCGACGCGGGCACGGTCCAGCGGATGGTCACGCACCTGCTCACGCTGCTCGAAGGCGCGGTCGCGCGCCCGGACACGCGAGTGGCCCGACTGCCCCTGCTGACCGGCGCCGAACGCCGCGAAATGCTGGTGGAGTGGAACGCCACGCGCGCGCCCTTCCCCGAGTCCTGCCTGCACGCGCTCTTCGAGGCACAGGTCCGTCGCGCGCCAGAGGCAGTGGCTGCTGTCTTCGAGGGAACGCAACTGACGTACGCGCAGCTGGATGCGCGCGCCAATCAGCTCGCCCACGCCCTGCGCCGTCGTGGCGTGGGCCCGGAGGTCCGCGTCGCCCTCAGTGTCGAGCGCTCCCTCGACATCGTCATGGGCCTGCTCGGCATCCTGAAGGCCGGTGGCGCCTGGGTGCCCGTGGATCCGCTCCTGCCCCGTGAGCGCCTGGCCTTCATGCTGGAGGACAGCGCGGCGCAGGTGCTCGTCACCCAGCAGCCCCTGGTGGCCCGCTTCCCGGAGGCCCTGCATGCACGTGCGCTCTGCCTGGATACGGAGCGCGAGTCGCTGGCCAGGGAGTCGACGGATGCGCCTGTGACGGGCGTGACGCCCGCGAACATGGCGTACCTGCTCTACACCTCGGGCAGCACGGGGACGCCGAAGGGCACGGCGGTGGAGCATCGCGGCGTGGCCAACCTGGTCACCCACGAAGCGGTGGCGTACGGCATCGGCCCTGGCAGCCGAGTGCTTCAGTTCGCCAGCCTCAGCTTCGACCTGTCGGTGGAGGAGATCTTCACCACACTCTGCAACGGCGCCACGCTGGTGCTCGCGCCGCTGGAGAAGTTGATGCCGGGCGCGCCGCTGCCCGTGCTGCTGCGTGAGCAGGAGTTGAGCGTCGTCAGCCTCACCCCCGCGGCACTGGCGGCCACCTCTTCCGAGGGGTTGCCCAATGTTCGCACCGTCATCTCCGGCGGTGAGGCCCTGCCCGCGGACGTCGCCGCGCGCTGGGCTCCGGGGCGGCGCCTGCTCAATACATACGGCCCGACGGAAGCCACCGTCATCGCCACGCTGGGCGAGGTGGTGGCGGATGGGAACGTGCCGCCCATCGGTAGGCCGCTGGCGAACGTGCGCGTCTACGTGCTGGACCCATACGGGCAGCCGGTGCCCATGGGCGTGCGCGGTGAGTTGCACATCGGCGGCGTGGGCGTGGCGCGTGGTTACGCGGGACGCCCGGGACTCACCGCCGAGCGCTTCGTGCCGGACGCCTTCTCGGGTGAAGTGGGCGCCCGTCTCTACCGGACGGGCGACGTCGTGCGCTGGCGTGCGGACGGCCAGCTGGACTTCGTCGGCCGCATCGACTCCCAGGTGAAGGTGCGCGGCTTCCGCATCGAGCTGGGCGAGGTCGAAATCGCGCTGGCGCGGCAGCCGGGAGTGAGCGAGGCCGTGGTGCTGGTGCGGGGCGACGGTGCCGACAAGCGGCTCGTGGGCTACGTCGTGGCGAAGGAAGGCCACGCGCTGGACGTGGACACGCTGCGCACGGGCCTGCGCCAGGGGATGCCCGAGTACATGGTGCCGGGGGCGCTGATGGTGCTGGACGCCCTGCCGCTCAACGCGAACGGCAAGGTGGACCGCAGGGCGCTGCCAGAGCCGGAGGCAGCCCGTGGGGGCGACGCCTACGTGGCCCCGCGCACCGTGACGGAGGCGAAGCTCGCATCCATCTGGGCGGAGGTGCTGCGGCTGGAGCGCGTGGGCGTGAAGGACAACTTCTTCGCGCTGGGTGGCCACTCGCTGCTGGCGACGCAGGTGGTGTCGCGCATCCGCACGTCGCTGGGCGTTGAGATGCCTCTGCGCCTGCTGTTCGAAGCGCCCACGGTGGATGCGCTGGCGCAGCGGATTGAGCAACTGGGACGCTCCGGTGTGCCCACGCTGAGCGCCGGAGCGCGTCCGGCGTCGCTGCCGCTGTCCTTCGCGCAGCAGCGGTTGTGGTTCATCGACCAGCTGGAACCGGGCAGCCCGCTCTACAACGTGCCCACCGTGGTGCGGTTGGAGGGCGACCTGGACGCCGCCGCGCTGGAGCAGGCCCTGAGGGAGGTCGTGCAACGGCACGAAGCCCTGCGCACGACGTTCGAAGAGGAGGCAGGCCAGCCCGTCCAGCGCATCCACGCGTCCGTGGACGTGCCGTTGAACATCCTGGACCTGACGGGCTCCGGGCCCGAGCGGGAGGACGTGGCCCGTCAGCGGGTGATGGAGGAGCTTGCGAATCCCTTCGACCTGATGCGAGGCCCGCTCCTGCGGGCGCTGATGGTGCGCATGGATGCACGCGACCACCTGCTTGTGGTCACGATGCACCACGCCGTGTCGGACGGCTGGTCCGTGGGCGTCCTGCTCCGCGAGCTGGGGGCGCTGTACACCGCGCGGGCGAAGGGCCTGGCGTTGGCACTGCCGCCGCTGCCGGTGCAGTACGCGGACTACGCGGCCTGGCAGCGCGACTGGCTGAGGGATGAAACCCTGGCTCGCGAGGTGGACTACTGGAAGCAGTCGCTGACGGGAGCACCGCCGGTGCTGGAGTTGCCGACGGACCGTCCGCGTCCGGCGGTGCGCACCAACGCCGGCTCGACGCTGGGCTTCATGCTGCCGCTGGAGCTGTCCCAGCGGTTGGGCGCACTGGCTCGAAGTGAAGGCGCCTCGCTGTTCATGGTGTTGCTGGCCGGGTGGCAGGTGCTGCTGTCGCGCTACAGCGGCCAGCAGGACATCAGCGTGGGTTCACCCATCGCGGGCCGCACGCGCGCGGAGGTGGAAGGCCTCATCGGCTTCTTCGTCAACACGCTGGTGCTGCGCACCCAGATGGATGGAGACCCGTCCTTCCGCGCACTGCTCGCGCAGGTGCGGGAGATGGTGCTGGGCGCGTACGAGCACCAGGACGTGCCGTTCGAGAAGCTGGTGGAAGCGCTGCATCCGGAGCGCAGCTTGAGCCACACGCCGCTCTTCCAGACGTTGATGTCGCTCCAGAACGTGCCCATCGAGGAGTCCCATCTCCCAGGGCTGGTGCTCAAGCCCATGAGTCTCGAGGGGCGCACGTCGAAGTTCGATCTGAGTCTCTTCTTCACGGAGACGCCGGACGGGCTGGCCGGAGCGGTGGAGTACAGCACCGACCTGTTTGAAGCGGCGACGGTGCACCGGATGGTGGAGCACCTGCGCATGCTGTTCGAAGGCATGGTGTCAAAGCCGGACGCGGCGGTGGGCCGGCTGCAACTGCTCACGCCCGCGGAGCGTCAGCAGGTGCTGGTGACGTGGAACCAGCAGCAGGCGGAGTACGACCGCGACGCGACGATTCCGGCGCTCTTCGAGGCGCAGGCGAAGCGGACGCCGGATGCCGTGGCCGTGGTGAGCGGCAAGCAGCGGCTGACGTACCGGGAGGTGGAGGCGAAGGCGAACCAGCTGGCACACCGGCTGCGCAAGCTGGGCGTGGGCCCGGAGTCGCGAGTAGGCCTGTGCGTGGAGCGCACGGCGGACGTGGTGGTGGGCACGCTGGGCATTCTCAAGGCCGGTGGCGCCTACGTGTCGCTGGATCCGAGCTACCCGAAGGAGCGGCTGGGCTGGCTGCTGGAGGACGCGCAGGGCCCGGCGTTGGTGGCGCATTCGCACCTGCTGGAGTCGCTGCCCGCCTTCAGTGCACAGGCGGTCTGCCTGGACACGGACGCGGCATTGGCGACGGAGCCGACGGAGGCACCGGAAGCAGATCTGCTCCCGGAGAACGTGGCGTACCTCATCTACACATCAGGAAGCACAGGCCGCCCGAAGGGCGTGGCGGTGACGCACCGGAACGCGGCGGCCTTCCTCGCGTGGGCAACGGAGACGTTCACCGAAGAAGAGACGAAGGCCGTGCTCGCGGCGACGAGCCTGAACTTCGACCTCTCCGTCTTCGAACTCTTCGCGCCGCTGGTGCGAGGCGGCAGCGTGGTGGTGGTGCGCAACGCCCTGCACCTGGCGGAGGAGAAGCCAGAGGCGGAGGTGACACTCATCAACACGGTGCCATCGGCGATGGCGCAGTTGGTGCGGCTGAACGCAGTGCCGCCATCGGTGCAAGTCATCAACCTCGCCGGTGAAGCGTTGCCGGAGACGTTGGCGAAGGCCGTGTACGCGGTACCGACGGTGCGCAAGCTGTACAACCTGTACGGCCCGTCGGAAGACACGACGTACTCGACGTGGTCGCTGGTGGGACGCGGGGAGGTGCCGAACATCGGCCGGCCGCTGACCAACACGCGGGCGTACGTGCTGGACAAGTACCTGCAGCCGGTGCCGGTGGGCGTGGCGGGAGAGTTGTTCCTGGCAGGAGAAGGCCAGGCCCGCGGCTACCTGCTGAGGCCGGAGCTGACGGCGGAGAAGTTCCTGCCGGAAGTGTACGGCCCGGAAGGCAGCCGGATGTACCGCACGGGAGACCGGGTGCGGTACCGCGCGGATGGAGTGCTGGAGTACCTGGGCCGCGTCGACTTCCAGGTGAAGGTGCGAGGCTTCCGCATCGAGCTGGGCGAAGTGGAGTCCGCGCTGCGCCAGCAGGAGACGGTGAAGGAAGCCGTCGTGGTGGCGAAGGGGGAGGGCGCGGAGAAGCGCCTCGTGGCGTACGTGGCGCCGAAGGCCGGCGCGACGTTGGAAGCGGAGTCGCTGAAGGCAAGCCTGCGCCAACGGCTGCCGGAGTACATGGTGCCCGGAGCGGTGGTGGTGCTGGAGGCACTGCCGCTCAACTCCAACGGCAAGGTGGACCGCAAGGCCCTGCCGGAGCCGGAGGCCCAGAAGTCCGGCAACACGTACGAAGCGCCCCGCACGGAAGTGGAAGCGAAGCTGGCGACCATCTGGGCGGAAGTGCTGCGAGTGCCTCAGGTCGGCGTGAAGGACGATTTCTTCGCGCTCGGTGGCCACTCGCTGCTCGCGACACAGGTGGTGTCGCGGGTGCGCGCGGAGACGGGCGCGGAGCTGCCGCTGCGCGCGTTGTTCGAAGCGCCCACGGTGGAAGCCCTCGCCCGTCGGTTGGAGAAGGCTGGACGCGCGAAGGCACCGGCCATCGTGTCCGTGTCACGAGACACAGCGTTGCCACTGTCGTTCGCGCAGCAGCGCCTGTGGTTCATCGACCAGTTGGAGCCGGGCACGGCGCTCTACAACGTGCCCATCGCGGTACGGCTGGAAGGCGACCTGAACGTGGAGGTCCTGGACCGGGCCCTGCGTGAGGTCGTGCGCCGTCACGAGGCCCTGCGGACAACGTTCGTCGCGGGCAACCCCGAGCCGGAGCAACGGACCACGTCCGATAGCGCCTTCACGCTGGCGGTGGATGACCTGACGTCGAACACCGCCGCGCTTCGCAAGCGTGTGGAGCAGGAAGTGCTGAGGCCCTTCGAACTCGCACACGGTCTGCTCCTCCGAGCGCTCCTGCTGAAGCTCGACACGCGCGAACACGTGCTCGTCGTCACGATGCATCACATCGTGTCGGACGGGTGGTCGCTCGGCGTGTTGGTCCGCGAGGTCGGCGCGCTCTACGCGGCGTTCGTGCAGGGCCAGCCCTCGCCGCTGCCGGAGTTGCCCGTGCAGTACGCGGACTACGCGGCCTGGCAGCGCGGCGGGTTGCAGGGCGCGACGCTCCAGCGGGAGGTGGACTACTGGAAGCAGAAGCTCTCCGGTGCGCCGCCAGTGCTGGAGTTGCCCACGGACCGTCCGCGTCCCGCGGTGCGAGGAACCGCGGGAGCGACCCAGAACTTCCTCTGGCCGCAATCGCTGGCCCAGGGACTCCGTGGCCTCGCGCAGCGTGAAGGGGCCTCGCTGTACATGGTGCTGCTGGCGGGTTGGCAGGTCCTGCTGTCGCGCTACAGCGGCCAGCAGGACATCAGCGTGGGTTCGCCCATCGCGGGCCGCACACGCGCGGAGGTGGAGGGCCTCATCGGCTTCTTCGTCAACACGCTGGTGCTGCGCACGGACCTGTCCGGAGACCCCAGCTTCCGGGGCCTGCTCCAGCAGGTGCGTGAGACGGTTCTGGAGGCGCAGGAACACCAGGAGGTGCCGTTCGAGAAGCTGGTGGAGGCGCTCCAGCCCGAGCGCAGCCGCAGCCACACGCCGCTGTTCCAGACACTGCTGGCGCTCCAGAACGTGCCCGTGGGTGAAGCCCGGCTGCCCGGCATGACGCTCAGGCCTGTGGAGATCGCGGGCGGAACGTCGAAGTTCGACCTGAGCGTCTTCTTCGTGGAGACCGCGGAGGGCCTGAGCGGAACGCTGGAATACAGCACCGACCTGTTCGAAGCAGCGACGGTGCGCCGGATGGTGGAGCACCTGCACATGCTGCTGGAAGGCGTGGTGGCGAAGCCGGAAACAGCGGTGGGCCAGTTGCCCCTACTCACTCCGGCGGAGCGCCAGCAGGTGCTGGTGACGTGGAACCAGCAGCAGGCGGAGTACGACCGCGCCGCGACGATTCCCCAGCTCTTCGAGGCACAAGCGAAGCGCACGCCGGATGCCGTGGCGGTGGTGAGCGGCAAGCAGCGGCTGACGTACCGGGAGGTGGAGGCGAAGGCGAACCAGCTGGCGCACCGGCTGCGCAAGCTGGGCGTGGGTCCCGAGTCCCGAGTGGGCCTGTGCGTGGAGCGTACGGCGGACGTGGTGGTGGGGACGCTGGGCATCCTCAAGGCCGGCGGCGCGTACGTACCGTTGGACCCGAGCTATCCGAAGGAGCGCCTGGGCTGGCTGCTGGAGGACGCGCAGGGTCCGGCACTGGTGGCGCACTCGCACCTGCTGGAGTCGTTGCCCGCTTTCAGGGCGCAGGCGGTCTGCCTGGACACGGACGCGACGTTGGCCACGGAGCCCAAGGAGGCACCGGAAGCAGATCTGCGCCCGGAGAACGTGGCGTACCTCATCTACACGTCGGGAAGCACGGGCCGTCCGAAGGGCGTCGCGGTGACGCACCGGAACGCGGTGGCCTTCCTGTCGTGGGCAACGGAGACGTTCACCGAAGAAGAGACGAAGGCAGTGCTCGCGGCAACGAGCCTGAACTTCGACCTCTCCGTCTTCGAACTCTTCGCGCCGCTGGTGAGGGGCGGCAGCGTGGTGGTGGTGCGCAATGCCCTGCACCTGGTGGAGGAGAAGCCGGAGGTGGACGTCACGCTCATCAACACGGTGCCGTCTGCGATGGCGCAGTTGGCGCGGCTGAACGCAGTGCCGCCGTCGGTGCAGGTCATCAACCTCGCCGGTGAAGCCTTGCCGGAGACACTGGCGAAGGGCGTCTACGGCATCCCCACGGTGCGCAAGCTGTACAACCTGTATGGCCCGTCGGAAGACACGACGTACTCGACGTGGTCGCTGGTGGGGCGGAATGAGGTGCCGAACATCGGCCGGCCGCTGACCAACACGCGTGCGTACGTGCTGGACAAGTACCTCCAGCCAGTGCCGGTGGGCGTCGCGGGAGAGTTGTTCCTGGCAGGCGAAGGCCAGGCACGCGGCTACCTGCTGAGGCCGGATCTGACGGCGGAGAAGTTCCTGCCGGAAGTCTACGGCCCCGAAGGCAGCCGGATGTACCGCACGGGGGACCGCGTGCGGTACCGCGCGAATGGAGTGCTGGAGTACCTGGGCCGGGTGGACTTCCAGGTGAAGGTGCGAGGCTTCCGCATCGAGCTGGGCGAAGTGGAGTCCGCACTGCGCCAGCAGGAGACGGTGAAGGACGCGGTGGTGGTGGCGAAGGGGGAGGGCGCGGAGAAGCGGCTCGTGGCGTACGTGGCGCCGAAGGCCAACGCGACACTGGAAGCGGAGGCCCTGAAGGCAAGCCTGCGCCAACGGCTGCCGGAGTACATGGTGCCCGGAGCGGTGGTGGTGCTGGAGGCACTGCCGCTCAACTCCAACGGCAAGGTGGACCGCAAGGCCCTGCCGGACCTGGACGTCACCACGTCCCAGGCCGAGAACTTCGTCGCACCCCGTGACGCGCTGGAGTCCCAGCTCGTGGCGGTGTGGGAAGAGGTCCTGGGCGTGAAGCCCATCGGGGTGCGCACCAGCTTCTTCGCGCTGGGAGGCCACTCGCTGCTCGCGGTCCGCCTGATGGCCGCGCTGCGCGAACAACTGGGCCGCGATGTCCCCCTGGCCGCGCTCTTCCAGCACCCCACCGTGGAGGACCTGGCCAACCTGCTTCGCGCCGAGACGGAGACGTGGTCGCCGCTCGTCCCGCTGGAGAAGGGCGACGCGGGCCTCCGGCCCCTGTTCCTCGTCCACCCGGGTGGCGGCAACGTGCTCGCCTACCCGGAGCTGGCGCGGCTCCTGGGGCCCCAGCAGCCTGTCTTCGGCCTCCAGGCTCGCGGCCTCCAGGCCGGCCATGCCGTGGTGGAGACCGTGGAGGAGATGGCCACCCTGTATGTGGCCGCCATTCGCTCGGAGCAGCCGGAAGGGCCGTACCGCCTCGCGGGCTGGTCGCTCGGCGGCGTCATCGCCTTCGAGATGGCCCGCCAGCTGCGCGCTCAAGGCCAGACCGTGGGGCTGCTGGCGCTGCTGGACGCCTACGTCCCCGGCGTCGGGGCGCCTCCCGGCGACGCTCCCAGGAAAGACCCCGACGCCAGCACACGCGTCGCCTTCGCCCTGACGGTGGCCCAGGCCTTCTCCCTGACCCTGCCGGTGTCCAACGAGGCCCTGGAGCGCATGGATGACGAAGCCATGCTGGGGACGCTCCTCGCCGTGGGCGTCCAGGCCGGACTCCTGGAGGAAGCGACGGGCCGCGAGCAATTGCGCGCCTTGTTCCGCGTCTACCAGGCCAACCTGCGCGCCATGGACCGCTACGTGCCTGGCCCCTACGACGGACCGGCGCTGTTGCTCGCCGCCACGGAAGGGACCCCCACCCCCGAGGTGCCCCGCCACCGCGGCTGGGAGCCCTTCGTCCGGGGGGGACTGGACGTGAAGGACGTCCCTGGGGGACACCATCAACTCATGCAGGAGCCGTACGTGCGGCACGTGGCCACGCTGTTGCGCGAGGCCCTGGAGGACAAGTCATGACCACTGAAACATCCGCGACATCCAGCGGGGGCTCACCGTGGCCCAACCGCATCATCCTGGCCATCTGGTTCGTGTGCTTCTCCGTGGGCTCACTGATCCACATCCTCGTCGTGGCGAAGTACGGCCTCTTCGCGAATGATCCGGCGGATCCGCTGCCCATGCCGTTCGTCGTCGTGAACGAGCTGTTCACGGTCCTCAACCCGCTCACCATCGCGCTGCTCATCTTCAAGCGGCGGGCGGGCATCCTCTCCGCGCTGGGCGTGGTGGCGCTTGTCTACGTCCTCAACCTGGCCCTGATGGTGTGGTTCTGGACCGCGAAGCAGCACCTCCACGTCGCGTGGCTGTACCTCAACGGCACCATGGGCGTGTTCATGGCCCTGACCGCCAGGCGCCTGTGGCGGGCCGCCCC
>NZ_RAWQ01000139.1:0-28626 GCF_003668965.1 Corallococcus sp. AB030 | reverse complement strand
GGTTCATGAAGGGCTCCTCTATCACGCGACGCTCGCCTACCGCGAAGGGGAGGGGAAAGCTTCCCGGAACAGGCGCCGGGCATTCTCGGTCGTCCGCTGGGCGAGCGCCTCCACCGGCTCTCCCAGCACGTGCGCCATGCCCGCGAGGATGTGGGGCAGGTAGCCGGGTTCGGACCGCTGCCCCCGGAAGGGCGTGGGCGCCTGGTCCGGCGAGTCCGTCTCCGACACCAGCCGATCCGCCGGAATCACGCGCAGGGCGTCCAGCGGCTTGCGCGCCTCCGCCCAGGTCACCGGGCCCGCGAAGGAGAAGTGGCAGCCCTTCTGGATGTAGAAGCGCGCCAGCTCCGCGCCGCCGCTGTAGCTGTGCATCAGGATGCCGGCCTCCGGCCAGGCTTCCGCCTTCAGGAACTCCATCATCGCCGGGTGCAGCCGGTGGCAGTGCATCAGCACCGGCAGCCCGTGCTTGCGCGCCAGGGCCATGTGTCCGCGCAGCACCGCCAACTGCCGCTCCAGCGGGGCGCCGGGGAGGGATGGGCCATCCAGGCCGCACTCGCCCACCGCCACCGCGCCGCCTTGCGACAGCAGCGCGTCCAACCGCTCCAGGTGCGCGCCGTCATCCTCCGCTGGCAGGTCCGGCAGGAACTGGGGATGGATGCCCAGCCCCACCTGGATGCGCGCGTCCTTGCGCGGCAGCGCGAGCAATGGCTCCCACGTGTCCGGGCCCACCGCCGGAATGAGGATGCCGTGCAGGCCCGCGGCCCAGGCGCGCGCGACAACGCTGTCGCGGTCCGGGTCGAAGCGCGAGGCGTCCAGATGGCAGTGCGTGTCGATCATTGAGCACCCTTCTTCTCAATCCAGTTCAATCACCGACAGCCTCGGATGCCATGCCCTTCAAGGCCTGCCGGCACCCGTGAACGCGAAGCTAAGACGCGCCCCCTGACTTTGGAGCATCGCGACCTGGGAGGCGTGGAAATGATCAAGCGAGTGGTGTTGGGGGCGTTGTTCGGGGCGCTGACGGTGCTGGGGACGGGCTGCGGCGACGAGTGCGTCGATCAGTTCGACTGCCGTGACAAGGGCGCCGCGCCGGCGGGCCAGGAGTGGATCTGCAACGCGGACGACAAGTGCGAGCTGCAGAACCTCGTGCTCCCGCCGGAAGAGGACGCGGGCACGGAGGTTGATGCCGGCACGGAGGTCGACGCGGGCACGGAGGTTGATGCCGGCACGGAGGTCGACGCGGGCACCGAGGACGCCGGGACGGAAGTCGATGCCGGCACCGACGCGGGGATGAACGTGGCCAAGGGCGGCGCGTGCACCGCGTCCGCGGAGTGCATGGCGGGCCTGCGCTGCGAGGCCGCCACCTGCCAGTCGCTCCTCATCGCCGTGACGGGCAACGACGGCGGCACGCGCGCGCTGGTGACGGAATACGACGTGCCGGGGATGACGTCGCTCAGCGCCGACGGTGTCGCCAGCGCCTACCCTCGCTTCGGCCCGGACGGCGCCCAGGTGGCCTTCGTGCAGGGCGACGTCACCGCCGCCGCGGGTGAGCTCGCGGTGCGCCCGGTGCCGCTCACGGCCGCCGCGCCCACCGTGCTGACCACGGGCACGGCCTCCAGCAGCACGCGCATCCGCTACATGGAGTGGGAGCCGGGCAACCTCATCACCTGGGTGCGCGGCAGCACGGGCATCTCCACCATCGCGGCGACGGGCGGCTCTCCCACGCAGGCCACCGTCAACGGCACCTTCCCGGACCTGGCGCCCAACGGCACGGACTACGCCTACAGCGCCGCGGGCAACGGCATCTACGTCTCCACGGGCGGCGGCGTGCCGGCTCCGCTGGCGGGTTCGCCCACCTCGGGCGAGCAACCGCACTACAACCGCACCACCTCGCAGCTGCTCTTCCTGGCCAACCCGGACAACCTCACGGTGACCTTCGGCACGGACACCACCCCGGTGCTGCGGCTGTACTCGCTGCCGGTGACGGGTGGCGGTACCCCGGCGCTGCTCGCGGACAGGACCTCCGATAGCGCGACGGGCGGCACCGTGGACTCGTACATCGCGAACCCGAACTGGGCGCCGGATGGCAGCTGGGTGGCGTACGTGCGCGCCTACTACCAGAACATCAATGGCGCGGCCACGCTGTGCGGCAACACTGGCGCGACGCTGTGCGGGACCACGCCGGGCAACGTCATCTTCCTGCAGCGCGTGAACACCACCACGGGCGCGGCGGACGGCGCCCCGGTGAAGCTCGCCGACAACGCCACGCTGCCGTCGTTCTCCCCGGACGGCCAGCTCGTGGCCTACGTCTTCGGCGGAGCGCTCTACGTGCAGCCCATCGACCCGGCCACCGGCCAGCCCACCGGCACCCTCATCCAGCACCCGAAGGACACGTACACGGTGCTGACCAACGAGGGTGACGACTACCGCCCGCGCTGGCAGCCCCGCTAGTCCCAGGCACCCAAAGCCCCGCGCTCCGGGGTTTCCCGGCCCGTGTTCCCGGTTTTACGAGGGAGTACGGGCCGTCGTGTTTCAGGTGCGAAGCGCGCAGCACACCCGGCGCGAAGTGACGAACGCGGGCAGTCCAGGGTCCGGATGAACCCCAAGTGGATCCATTACCCAGTCCAACGGATCCAGGTTCCAGGACGAAAAGGAGGGGAGAAGGACTCCACCCGCGCTCACGCGAAACGCGGCACCTGGTGGAGAAAGGCTGACAGCCGTGTCGCGACAGCTCCGCGCCCGCGCGCTCCGTTTCAGCGGAGCACGGCCTGGGGCTTCGCGGGGCCGGGACGCGGGCGCTTCAGCCTTCGACGACGATGCGGCGGCCCAGCGCGCGGGTCATCTGCGGGGAGGTGACAAGCTCCAGCACGCCACTCATCTCTCCGCCCGCGGTGTCGAACGCCGCCGCGATGACCTCGCCGAGGGTGAGCTGGGCCTTCTGGGCAGCCACCCGAGCGCGCTTTGCCGTGCGACGCAGCGCGGGCATCACCCGCCGACCCTGCCGCCGCACCGTGCCACCCTTCGTCTTGCCTGCGGTCCGCTTCGCCATGGTTCCTCCCGCTACTGCCGATACGCGGGTGAGTACCTCGTCGGTCTGACACCATGCAGGCGAGGTGCCAGGGCTCAGCCTCCCCGTCAGGTCCCTGAATCCAGGGGTTTTCCTCGCGGGTAGCGAGTTTCCGAGGGGCGGAAGGGCCTTCCTTTTTTCAGCCCTTCAGGGTCGTTCCTCGTTCTGTCGAGTTTTTCGTTCATCCAGCGCGGTGATTTCCACGCATCGTTCAATGGAGCGCACCCGCCCGAGGCCGTGCGACGACAGGGCTGGGTCGGGTGTCACCCCCTGGCCACAGCCCCTGCGGGCAGGCGACCGCGGTGCGGTTGGGACGCGGCGGGGATTCGCGGTAGAGGGCGGGCGCCCATGCGAGTCCAGGTCCTCTTCCACGACAACTGTTTCGACGGCGCGGCCAGCGCCGCGGTCTTTACCCGCTTCTACCGGGAGCGCGTGCGCGCCGACGCGACGTTCAGCTACCGGGGCCTCGCCCACAAGCCGGGGGCGGAGGGCATCGACCCGGCCGTCTTCACGGGCGACGAGAACGTCATCGTCGACTTCCGCTACAGCCAGGACGCGCGGCTCACCTGGTGGTTCGACCACCACGCCTCCGCCTTCCAGCAGCCCGGCGACGAGCCCCACTTCCAGCGCGACACCAGCGGCAAGAAGTTCCACGACCCGCATCGCAAGAGCTGCACGCTGTACCTGGCGGACGTGGCGCGCGAGCGCTTCGGCTGGGACGCGTCCCCGCTGAAGGACCTGCTGCACTGGGCGGAGATCATCGACGGAGCGCAGTTCCCCAGCCCCCAGATGGCGGTGGCGCTGGAGGAGCCCGCGCTGCGCATCATGACGGTGCTGGAGGCGACGAAGGACGACACGCTCATCCCGGAGGTCATCCGGCGCATGCAGACGGACTCGCTGGCGGACATCGCCCGCTCACCGCTCATCGCCGCCCCGCTGGAGCCGCTGCTCTTTAAGCACCAGCGCAACATCGACCTCGTGCGTGAGAAAGCCCGCTACGAGAACGGCGTCGTCTCCTTCGACCTGGTGGACGAGGGCGTGGACAGCCTCAACAAGTTCATCGCGTACGCGCTCTATCCGGACGCGCGCTACACGCTGTGGGTGGGGAAGGGCGCGTCGCGCGCCAAGGTCTCGCTGGGTTCCAACCCGTGGCGGCCGGAGACGCGCAAGCACGACCTGGCGGCCATCGCCGGCCGCTACGGCGGGGGCGGCCACCCGGTGGTGGCCGCGGCGAGCTTCAAGGCGGACCAGGCCGACAAGGCCCGCGCCGCGTACCAGGAGATTCTCGCGGAGCTGTCCGGCGCGCGCTGAGCGCCGGGGCTTAGGGGCGGGCGAAGAGGTCGAAGCCCGCCTGCCGGAGCAGCCGTACCACCGATAGCATGGGCAGTCCCTGCACGTTGGTGCGGTCGCCCTCCAGCTTCTGGAGCAGCGCCTGCCCCCGGCCCTCCACGCGGTAGCTGCCCGCGCAGCCCTCCCACTCGCCGGTGGCCAGGTAGCGCTCCAGCTCCTCCGGAGGGACGGGGAAGAACGTCAGGCGCGCGTCCTCCAGCGTCTCCGAGTGATGGCCGCCCGGCCCCAGCAGGCACACGGCGGTGTGGATGACATGGGTGTTCCCCAGCAGGCGCGTGAGCTGCGCGCGCGCCGCGTCCCGGTCCTGGGGCTTGCCCAGCACGTCGCGGCCCACCTCCACCAGCTGATCCGCCGCCAGCACCCAGGACTCCGGGTGGCGCTCCTGCACCGCGCGGGCCTTGCGCACGGCGAGCATCCGCACGGCCTCGTCGGCGGGCATGTCCTCGGGGACTTGCTCGTCCACGTTGGGGGCTTCGGTGCGGTAGGGCACGCCCAGCCCGTCCATCAGGACTCGTCGCGCGCTGGAGGTGGATGCCAGGATGAGGTCTCTCATGGGAGGCCGGAGGGTAATGCAGCCGGGGAGGGGATGGGACCCCTCAGGCGGGCAGGCACGTCCCCGCTTCCTGTGCATGGGGCGGATGCCATAGCCTCCCCGCCCATGTCGCGGCGCGGTCTGCTCGCTGTCTGTCTCCTCCTGCTCGCCTCCTGCAAACGGCCCCCTCCGGCGAACGCCGACGCGGGCACGGATGCGGGCACGGCCACCACCGCAGTGGCGGCTGACGCGGGCGCGCTCGCGGAAGGCCCCGTGGACGCGGGCCCCCTCGCCTCCGTGAGGCGCCCGGACGACGCGGTGGCGGAGGTGCACCCGCTGGCGGTGTGCGACGCGCGGGGTGGTGCGCCCCTGGACGCGGCCCGCGACTACTACGACTCCGGCCACTACGAGGAAGCACTCTCCTGCGCCGCGCAGGCCGCCGCGCAGGAGCCGGACCTCGCCGCCGCCCACGCGGAACGGGGCTCCGCGCTGGCCGCGCTCAACCGCGAGCCGGAGGCGCAGCTCGCCTACGCCCGAGCGCTGGCCATCGACCCCGGGGACGCGGACGCGCTCCTGGGCGCCGCGCACCTGTACGCGGTGCAACTGCCCTCCACGCGCGAGCGGGACGAACTGGGCGCCCTCTACGCCGAGCGAGGCCTGTCCCAGCCCTCCACGCCCCCGGAGCTGGTGCCGTCGCTGGCGCTGGTGGCCGCCATGGCCTTCAACGACCTGGGACAGGCGGAACAGGCGCTGGACCGCGCCGCCATCGTGCTCGCCCGCGAGCCGGGCAACGCCGAGGCGAAGTACGAGAAGGCCCTGGCCCTCTTCGAGCTGTGCCGCTTCCGCGAGGCGAAGGCGGCCTTCGCGTCGCTCCTGAAGGACAAGGACCGCGCGGCGCACGCGCACCAGCACCTGGGCCTGCTCCTGGAGCGCGAGGGCCAGTGGGCCAAGGCGGACGACCACTTCCAGAAGGCCCGCGCGCTGGAGCCCGAGGACTTCCCCCCGCCGCCCCTGCCGTCGGCGGACGAGTTCAAGGCCCAGGTGAAGCGCGCGCTGGCGGACCTGCCCGCGGACATGCGCCAGGACCTGGAGGGCGTGCCGGTGGCCACGGAGGAGATTCCCTCCGAGGACGACCTGCTCGCCAACCAGCCGCCCCTGTCGCCCACCATCCTGGGCCTGTTCCGGGGGCCCTCCCTCCAGGAGCCGTGCGACGGCTCGGAGACGCCCTGCCGCTCGGTGGCCCTCTACCGGCGCAACCTGGCCCGCGCGGTGCGCACCCCCGAAGAGCTGCGCGAACAGATTCGCGTGACACTGCTGCATGAAATCGGGCATCTGCGCGGGGAAGACGACGAGGAACTGGCCGCACGCGGCCTGGAGTGAGCCCCGACATGCCTTCCCTTCCCACTGCCCGGGTCAGCCTCAAGGGCGCCAAGACACTGCGTCGCGGTACCCCCTGGGTGTACCGCACGGAGCTCACCGATGCCCCCGCCACCGACACCCCGGGCGCGGTGGTGGCCGTGGTGGACCCGCAGGGTAATCCCATCGGCCAGGCGCTCTACGCCCGCCGCTCCCCGCTTGCCCTGCGGCTGCTCACGCGCAAGGGGCCGAATGAAGAGAAGGTGGATGACGCCTTCTTCATCCGCCGCCTGGAGGCCGCGCTCGCCCGTCGCGCCGTTCTGCCGGGGCGGGACGGCCTGCGCCTGGTGCACGGAGAGGCGGACCTGCTCCCCGGCTTCTTCGTGGACCGCTACGGCCAGGGCCTCACGGTGCAGACGCTGTCGGAGGGCATGGACGCGCGCAAGGAGATGCTCGCGCGCGCGCTCGTAGAGAGGACGGGCGCGAGCCACGTCGTGTGCCGCGACGACGCCTCCGGCCGCGACTTCGAGAGCCTGCCCCGCGAGGTGCGCCTGCTGCACGGCGAGGGCGCCGCGCGCTTCACCTACCACGAGGGCGACAACCGCTTCGAAGTGGACCTGCTGGGCGACATGAAGACGGGCGCGTTCCTGGACCAGGTGGACAACCACCTGCGCGCGGGCGAGCTGGGCCGTGGCGAAGCGCTGGACTGCTTCAGCTACCACGGCGGCTTCGCGCTCGCGCTCGCGAAGCACTGCACGTCGGTGCTCGCGGTGGAGCAGGACGCGAAGGCCTCCGCGCGCATCCAGACGAACGCGGAGGCCAACGGCCGCGCCAACGTGAAGGTGGAGAACGGCAACGCGTTCGACGTGCTGCGCCGCTTCGACCAGGAGGGCCGCCGCTTCGACACCATCGTCCTGGACCCTCCCGGACTGGCCAAGCGCCGCGAGGGCCTGGCCACCGCGCTGCGCGCCTACCACGAGCTCAACCTGCGCGCGCTGCGCTGCCTCAAGCCGGACGGCCTGCTGGTGACGTGCTCGTGCTCGGGGAAGCTGGACCGGCAGGGCTTCGAGTCCATGGTCCTGGACGCCGCCGCGGACGCGAAGCGCCCGGTGCAGATCCTGGAGCGGCGGGGCGCCGGCCTGGACCACCCGGTGCTCGCGGGCCTCACGGAGACGGAGTACCTCAAGGCCCTCTACGTGCGCGCCCTGTAAGGCAGGGCGCGGCGGGGCAGGGGGCTGGAACCGCTACGGGATGCCCAGCTCCTTGCGCAGCCGGCCCACGACCTTGAAGTACTCGGTGCGGGAAAAGCCCACGTTGAGGATGTGGAAGTCCTTCTTGGACAGCCCCACGCAGCCGAAGCAGTAGTTGCAGTCCTGCAGGTTCTTGCTCAGCACCACGTACGCGCTGCTGGAGCAGTTCTCGCTCTGCACGCAGTAGGCGCACGCGTGGCAGTTCTTGCACTCCACGCAGTGCGAGCAGTTGGTGCACAGCTCGCACCGCGTGCAGTGCGTGCACTGGTGGCAGCTGTCGCAGTCCTTGCAGAACATGCAGTTGGCGCAGCGCTGGCAGCCCTCGCACGCGTAGGAGCCGGGGTTGCCCGGGTCCACCGCGTAGCTCTTGGACAGCTTCTGGAACTGGTCCATGAACTCGCGCTTGCCCAGGGACGACACGCCCAGGCGCGCCGCCTTCTCCTGCTCCAGCAGCTCCTGGGCCGTCTGGGTCCGCGACCCCTTGTCCTTCACCGCCACAAACGCTCCTTGGACTCTTGAATCACTGCAGCTGGGCCAGTCCGGCCAGGTCGATGCCTCGCGCCACCCGCCGCACCTCCACGGTGCTGGGGAAGCCGCGGCTGGTGACGGCCACCACGAACCGCTCGCCTACCAGGAGGTTCGCCTCCGCGACGGCCTCGTCCGCGTCATAGCGCACGAAGCCCACGGCCTCCTTCCACTGGATGGGCGCCGTCGGGTCGCTCGCCGCGCGGCCCTTCGCCTTCTGCGCCGCCTCGCGGATGGCCTCCCCCAGCTTCAACCCCATGGTGGTGTCCACGATGCGCACCTTCACCTCGCGGCCTTCGCCCCGGGTGTAGGTGCGCTCCGCCTCCGACACGGACACCTCGCCGTACTTCCCCGTGGAGCCCGCGGTGGAACCCACCGTGAAGCCCTCCAGGGACTCCGGCAGGAACGGCGCCAGGTCCTTGAAGTACACGCACGGTGCGGCGGTCGTCACCACGTCGCGCGGGGTGGGAGATGTCGTGCGTTCGTCGTCACGGCATCCGCCGCCCACGCCGAGCGCGAGCGATGCGATGGCCAGCCGTAGGAAATAGTCGCGCACGAACGAATCAAAGGGTATCCCTGGCCCGCGCGCAATGGACCTTTCGAAGCTCAATCCTCCTCAGCGCGAGGCCGTGGTGACGCTCCAGGGCCCCCTGCTCGTGCTGGCGGGCGCGGGCAGTGGAAAGACGCGGGTCATCACCCACCGCATCGTCCACCTGCTCAACGAGCGGCCGAACCACATCATGGCCCGCAACATCCTCGCGGTGACCTTCACCAACAAGGCCGCCACGGAGATGAAGGAACGGCTCATCCACATGGCCGGGCCGCGCGCCCAGGGCGTGCTGGTGTGCACCTTCCACGCGTTCGGCGCGGAGGTGCTGCGCGAGGACATCCACCGGCTGGGCTGGCCGAAGAAGTTCGCCATCGCGGACATGGGCGACCAGCTCTCCATCATCCGCCGCGCCATGCGCGAGAAGCGCATCGACGACCGCGCCTTCGACGCGCGCAAGGTCCTCACCCTCATCTCCAAGGCGAAGAACTCCGGCGAGGCGCCCCAGCCCAAGCCGGAGGGGATGGGGGACGACTACGACCTCATCACCTCCATGGTCTTCGCGGACTACCAGCTCGCGCTCAAGGCGCAGGGCTCGGTGGACTTCGACGACCTGCTGGTGCTGCCCGCGCGCCTCTTGCGCGAGCACCCGGACCTGCACCGCAAGTACACGGCCCGCTTCCAGTACCTCCTGGTGGACGAGTTCCAGGACACGAACCACGCCCAGCTGGATCTGCTCAAGCTGCTCGCGGGCGAGGCGAGGAACGTGTGCGCGGTGGGGGATGACGACCAGTGCATCTACTCCTGGCGCGGCGCGGAGGTGCGCAACATCCTGGACTTCGAGCGGCACTTCCCGGGCGGCAAGGAGGTGCGGCTGGAGCAGAACTACCGCTCCTCCCAGCGCGTGCTGGACGCGGCCAACGCCGTCATCGCCAAGAACCCGGAGCGCAAGGACAAGCGCATGTGGACCGACCGCAAGGGCGGTCCGCTGGTGAAGGTGGTGGCGTGCCCCAATGATGAAGAGGAGGCCCGCTTCATCGCGCACGAAATCCAGAAGCACATCTCGCTGGGCGTCCCCGCGGACGACATCGCGGTGCTCTACCGCACCAACGGCCAGGCCCACCCGGTGGAGGAGATGCTGCGCGAGAAGAACATCGCCTACGAAGTGGTGGGCGGCAGCGAGTTCTTCGACCGCAGCGAGGTGAAGGACGTCATCGCGTACTTCAAGGTCCTGGCGAACAAGCTGGACGAAATCTCCCTCATGCGCATCGTCAACGTGCCCTCGCGAGGCATTGGCGACGTCACCATGGAGCGGCTGCACGCGCACTCGCGCGCGGAGGGCGTGACGCTCTGGACGGCGATGCGCCGCGCGGACACCTATGACGACCTGCCCTCGGGCGCGGGCGGCAAGGTGCTGGAGTTCGTGGAGATGGTGGAGCGCTACCGCGACGCCTTCACCCAGACGCCCCGCCTGTCGGAGGCCACGCACAAGCTGCTGGAGGAGATTGGCTTCCGCGAGGCCACCCGCGCCAAGGCCGTCTCTGGCACCGCCGCGGACAAGAAGCTCAAGGGCGTGGACGGGGTGCTCGCGTCCCTGGAGAAATTCGAGAAGCGCGAGGGCCCCAAGGCCAGCCTCCTCACGTACCTGAACCGCCTCAGCCTGGACACGCGCCAGGAAGAGGAGGACGTCCCGGGGCAGAACAAGCGCGTGACGCTGATGTCCCTGCATGCCTCCAAGGGCCTGGAGTACCGGCTCGTCTTCTTCATCGGCATGGAGGAGGACCTGATGCCCCACGGCGGCATGCAGGGCGAGGCGCAGAACCTCGAGGAGGAGCGCCGCCTCTGCTACGTGGGCATCACCCGCGCCAAGGAGCTGCTCTACCTCACCCGCTCCACCGTGCGCGTGAAGCGCGGCAAGGAGGTCCCCCGAACGCCCTCGCGCTTCCTGGAGGACCTGCCCCCGGACGCCTTCGAGATCGTGGACATGGACGCGCCGCGTCAGGGACCTCCGGACGAGAAGGAGAAGAACTTCTTCGCCAACCTGAAGGAGCGCTTCAAGAAGCCCGCCGCCGGGGGGCCGGGCCCGGGCACCCCTGGCCGGGCGCCCTGAAGGGTCCCCCGTACGCCCAACCTTGACTTGATCCCGCCGTCCTACTAGGAGGGTCAGCCTTTCCGGGCTTCTGTCGGAGTTTTGGACGGAGGACCCGCGGTTGGTTACGCACGAGCACGCGGCCCCTGGCATGCACCTGGGCGCCGCGCCGAAGTCTGGAGTGCACGAAATGTCGCAGAAGACCTACAGCGCCAAGGCTGGGGACATCAAGCGCCAGTGGCACGTCATCGACGTGTCCGACAAGGTGCTTGGTCGCGCCGCCAGTCAGATCGCCACCCTCCTGAAGGGCAAGCACAAGCCGACGTACACCCCGTCCATCGACACGGGTGACCACGTCATCGTCATCAACGCCGACAAGGTGAAGGTGACGGGCACGAAGGAGACGGACAAGCAGTACTACCGTCACCCGTACGCCGGTTTCCCGGGTGCCCTGAAGATCACCAACCTCCAGAAGCTGCGCCAGCGTCACCCTGAGGACATCATCCTCAACGCCGTGCGCCGCATGCTGCCCCGCAATGCCCTGGGCCGTCAGATGATGACGAAGCTCAAGGTGTATGCTGGTGACACTCATCCGCACACCGCGCAGAAGCCGGTGGCGTTCAAGGTCGAGGCGTAAGACAACCATGGCGATCAATCCTGAACTCGGTTTCTACGCCACGGGCCGCCGCAAGGAGGCCACCGCTCGCGTCTGGCTGCGTCCTGGCAGCGGCGCTGTCGTCATCAACGGCCGCGACATCAACGAGTACTTCGGCCGTGAGACGTCGAAGATGGTGCTCAACCAGCCGCTGGAGATCCTGGAGCAGAAGGGCAAGCTCGACGTCACGGTCAACGTGCGCGGCGGCGGCCTCTCTGGCCAGGCCGGTGCCATCCGTCACGGCATCGCGCGCGCGCTGTGCGCCTTCAACCCGGAGTTCCGTCCGGCGCTGAAGAAGGCCGGCTTCCTCACCCGCGATGCTCGCGCGGTCGAGCGCAAGAAGTACGGCCAGCCCGGCGCCCGTCGTCGGTTCCAGTTCTCCAAGCGCTAATCACGCTTGTCGGCCAGCTGTCCGGCCGTTCGTCGGCGGGGGTTTCCTTCGGGAAGCCTCCGCCGTCGTGCTTTGCGGGCAAGCGGGTGGGCGTCGCCCCGTCGCGACGCGCGCGGGCGTTCTGCTACCATCCCGGCACCCTCATGGAACTCAACGAAATCCTGCAGATCGCCCTGCGCGGCGGAGCCTCCGACATCCACCTGAAGGCGGGCCTGCCGCCCATGTTCCGCGTGGATGGTTCGCTGGTGCCGCTCAAGGACGGCCGCCGCCTGCCTCCGGAGGAGGTGGCGCGCATGGCGTTCGGCATCATGAACGAGTTCCAGAAGGAGAAGTTCAAGGTCAGCAACGAAGTGGACCTGGCCTACGGAGTGCCGGGCCTGGGCCGCTTCCGCGTGAACGTCTTCCAGCAGCGCGGCACGGTGGGCGCCGTGCTCCGCGTCATCCCCTTCAAGGTGATGACGATGAAGGACCTGCTGTTGCCCCCGGTGTTGGAGAAGGTGTGCGGCGAGGAGCGCGGCCTGGTGCTGGTGACGGGCACCACGGGCTCCGGCAAGTCCACGACGTTGGCGGCGATGATCGACTACATCAACTCCAACGAAACCAACCACATCATGACCATCGAGGACCCCATCGAGTTCCTCATCCGCGACAAGCGCTCCATCGTGAACCAGCGCGAAGTGGGTGTGGACACGATGAGCTTCTCGCAGGCCTTGAAGTCAGCGCTGCGCCAGGACCCGGACGTCATCCTGGTGGGCGAAATGCGCGACCACGAGACCATCGAAACGGCGCTCCACGCCGCGGAGACGGGCCACCTGGTGATGTCCACGCTGCACACGCTGGACGCCACGGAGACCATCAACCGCATCGTGTCCGCGTTCCCCCCGCACCAGCAGAAGCAGGTGCGCCTGCAGCTCTCCAGCGTGCTGCGCGGCGTGGTGAGCCAGCGCCTCGTTCCGCGCGCGGACGGCAAGGGCCGTGTGGCGGCGGTGGAGGTGCTGCGCGTCACCGCGCGCGTGCGCGAGATGATCGAGGACAAGGACCGCACGAAGGAGATCCACGACGCCATCTCGCAGGGCACGGACTCCTACGGGATGCAGACGTTCGATCAGTCGCTGATGAGCCTGGTGCGCAACGGCCTGGTCACCTACGAAGAGGCCCACCGTCAGGCCAGCAACCCGGACGACTTCGCGCTGCGCTTCTCTGGCATCAGCGGCACGTCCGACTCGAAGTGGGACAACTTCGACGCCAAGGCCGGCGAGGAGCGTCCCATCCCGGGCTCGGCGTCCTTCGCGCAGAAGGGCGCGCCCGCGCAGGCTGCCCCCGTGGCGCCCACGCCCGCGCCGGTTCCCCAGGCCCCGCGCCCCGGAGCGCCCATGGCCGCCCGGCCCATGACGCCTCCGCCCGGCGTCGCGGCGCCGCGTCCCGCTACTCCGCCGCCCGGCGTCGTCCAGGGCCGGCCGCTGCCTCCGCAGGTGGCGGCCCGTCCGCCCACGCCCGCCCCGGTGGCCGCGCCCGCTCCGGCGGCTGGCGGCGACGACGACTTCCAGATCGAACGCTTCTAGGAAACCCGGTGCGAAGGGGGAGGGCGCCGCTCAGGCGTCGTCGTCCCCCAGCTGCGCACGCAGCCGGCTGAGGCGCATGGGCCCGATGAGCCCCTGGTGCGCCAGCGTCTGGAGCAGCGACACGGTGGCGCGCACGCGCGCGTCCTGCGCCTCGTCGGACTCCTGGAGGACCTCGTTGTCGAGCAGCGTCTCCAGGTGCTCCGGATTGATGGACGTGGGGCCTTCCGCCCAGGCGATGTCGAACAGCGCCCGCGCCATGTGCTCGCGCGCCTTGCGGTCCGCGTCGTTGGGCGCGGCCTTGGCGAACGCGAGGAACAGCGCGTCCACGGACTCCTTGGACAGCGCGGCCAGGGCGGGCACTTCCCCCAGGGACTCCTTCACGTAGTCCGCGTCGAAGTTGTCCACCTCCTGCTCGTAGCCGAAGGCCTCCTCCAGCAGGATGGACGCGAGGAAGGAGTCCGACTCCTCGTCGCTCGCGCCCTCCTCCTTCAGCGCCTCGCGCGCCTTCTGCGTCGCGGCGGACAGGGACTCGTCCTGCGTGAGCGCGCGGGCGGCGGCGTGCGCGGCCAGTAGCACCAGCGCGGCCTGGGCGTCGGAGGACAGCGCGCGTCCGCTCACGCCCTGCAGCATGGCCTTCTGCCTGGGGTTGGCGTTCGCGGCGGTCGCGAAGTGCTGCTCCTCCGGAGTCAGCGGTTCCCCCGCCTTCTCCTTGCGGAGCGTTTCCCTGGCGGCGTCTGCGGTGAGGAAGCGGGCGAGGATGGGGTGCATGGCGGGGCCTGTTACCACATGGTAGGGACTCCGCGATGGTTGACGAGCCCGAAGGCCCCGAGGCTGTCCAGCGCGCCACCGATGCCTGCCTGCGCCTGCTCAAGGCGCGCGGCCGCAGCCGGCATGAGCTGTCGCTCGCCCTGGAGCGCAAGGGCTTCTCCGAATCCGTGCGCGAAGCGGTGCTCGCCCGCCTCGCGGAGTGGGGCTACCTGGACGACGCGAAGTTCGCGCGTGAACGCGCCCAGGCCCTGCTGGGCAGGGGCAAGCTGGGCCCCCGGGCCGTGCTTCAACGGCTCCAGGCCCACGGGCTGGAGGGCACGGAGGCACGGCGGGCACTGTCGGAGGCCAAGGACGCGGTGGGCTTCGACGCGCTGGAGGCCGCACGGCAGGTGCTGGAGCGTCGGCGCCTGGCTGGCCGCCCGCTGGACGCGAAGGAGCAGGCGAGGGCGGGGCGGCTTTTGCTCAGCCGGGGTTTCGCGCCGGACATCGTGACCCGGCTGGTGGGAGAACCTTCGCTGGACCCCTCCGGGCAGGACGAATAGTTTGGAGGCGTGATGCGCTCCGTCGTCCTCGTCCTGTCCGCCCTGATGTTGTCCGCCTGTGCCGCCCTCTCCGCGGGGCCCGCGGGCGAGCCTGATTACGCCACCATGGCCGCGGAGAACCTGGCGCTGGGCGAGGCCGCCATGGAGGACAACGACTACTTCAAGGCGGAGAAGTACTTCGACCACGTCCGCGCCAAGTTCCCCTACCTGGAGGCTGCGCGCGAGGCGGAGCTGAAGCTGGCGGACCTGGACTTCGCCCGGGAGATGTACCCGGAGGCGCGCGAGAAGTTCGACTCCTTCATGCGGCTGCACCCCACGCACCCCAAGGTGGACTACGCCGCCTACCGCGCGGCCCTCTCCTACGTGCAGGAGTTCCCCTCGGAGTTCTTCGCCCTGCCGCCTTCCTACGAGAAGGAGCAGAAGCCCATGTACGACGCGCTCCGGGCCATGAACGTCTTCCTGCGCCAGTACCCGGATTCGCAGTACGTGAAGGACGCCACGGCGCACCGGAATGACGCCCGCCAGCGCCTGGCGCGCCATGAACTCTACGTCGCGTCCTTCTACGCGAAGCGCGAGCGCTGGAAGGCCGTGGCCCAGCGCCTGGAGGGGCTGCTCAAGGACTACCCGGGCACGCCGCTGGAGGAGGAGGCCCTCTTCGACCTCCACAACGCGTACGTGAAGCTCAACGACACGGAGCGCGCCCAGAACACGCTGCGGGAAGTCGTCAAGCGCCTGCCGGGCACGCCCGCCGCCCAGCGTGCCCAGAAGATGCTGGGCTCGTGAGGCGCTCGGAGGACTGGGGCCGGCTGGGGGGCATCGGCATCGCCGTGCTCGCCGCCGCCTGCGTCCTCCTGTTCCTCGGCTCGCGCCTCCTGGGCGCGGCCGCCGGACCGGAAGCGGAGATCATCACCACCCTGAAGCAGGCCGAGCACGACGGCGTGTCCCTGCCCGTGCCCGGTGCACAGGCTCCGCTCGTCTCCCGGAAGCTCCAGTACGCCCGCATCTCCGTCTCCGTGGCGCCGGATGGCCAGCGCGCGGAGGCCTTCGCCACGCTGGACTTCGAGGGCGCGCTGGGCGCCACCACGGTCAGCACCGCCGGCGTGGAGGCGGTGGCCTTCACCCGAGCGTCCGGCCGGTGGAAGCCCACGTCCTCGGTGGCGCCGCGGCTGGTGGCGGTGGTGGCTGCGCTGGAGGCGCGGCGGCAGGCCCTGGCGCAAGGGCGGCCGGAGGCGCTGTCACGGCTGGCGGGCCCGGGAGGGGACGGCGGCGCGGGGCGGGCGTGGGCGGAGGTGGCCCCCTTGAGCAAGCGGCGGCTGACGGTCCAGGCGTGGTACGCGCGCCTGGAGCGGGACGAGGTGACGGTGACGGAGCACTACCGGTTGGAGGGCGATCTCCCGGCCCGGCCGGTGGACACCCGGGGTGAGCGACCGCTTTTGCTCGTGCGCGAGGGCGATCAATTCTTGTTTTCGCCCGGGCTGATGTAGGCTTCCCGAGGAGGCAGGGGCCCGCGCGGGCCGAGTCATGGACGAAGCCCTCAAGCAGCTACTGACCCTCGGGCGCGGCTCCTTCGAGAAGAAGCAGTACGCCCAGGCCGAGCAGTTCTTGACGAAGGTGGTCGAGCAGAATCCGACCTTCGCCGACGTCTACAACATGCTCGGCATCATCTACCACGACCAGGGCCAGTTCGCCCGGGCGCAGCGGGCCTTTGAGTCCGCGCTGCGGCTCAACCCCGCGTACACCGAGGCCGCGCTCAACCTGGCGGTCATCTACAACGACATGGGGAAGTACGCGGAGGCGAAGGAGGTCTACCAGGCCGCCTTGTCCCGCCAGAAGGGCGCCCCCGGCGAACTGGACCCCTACGTCATGAAGAAGGTGGCCAACATGTACGCCGACATTGGCGACGTGTTCGCCTCCAGTGGCGTGTGGGCCAAGGCCATTGAAGAGTACCGCCGCGCGCTGGCCCACTTCCCGGAGTTCGTGGACATCCGCCTGAAGCTGGGCAATGCCCTGAGGGACGCCGGCGACAATGCGGCGGCCCTGGCGGAGTACGAACAGGTCATCGCGCAGAATCCGTCGTACATTCCTGGACGGATCAATTATGGAATCGCCCTGTACTCGGCGGGACGCCGTGACGAGGCGGTGAAGGTTTGGGAAGACGTGCTCGTGCGCAGCCCCGGCAACAAGAGCGCGCAGATGTACCTCAACCTGGTGAAGGACCCGGGCAAGGCGGAAGTAACGGGTTGAGCACCATGGCAACTTCCATCATCGAGGTCGCGGCACCGTGAGCACTCCTGGCGGTACGGCGAAGTCCTTTGCCCTCAAGTTCATCTCCGGGAAGTACCAGGGCGGTGAGTTCCCGCTGAAGGCCAACAAGCAGATCGTCGTCGGACGGTCGAGCGAGTTGGACATGGTGCTCGTGGAGGACATGGTCTCGCGCAAGCACGCGAAGATCCTGTTCTCCGACGGAGCCATCACCATCGAGGACCTGGGGTCCACCAACGGCACCTTCGTCAACGGCGAGAAGGTCAAGCAGGCCAAGCTGAAGGAGGGGGACCGCATCCTCATCGGGACCTCCATCCTCAAGCTCGTGCACCAGGGCGCGGAGAGCGCCGCCGTGGACGAGAGCGTCGTGAAGCAGAAGCTGGAGGAGGCCGCCGCCGCACAGGCCGCGCGGACCACCAAGGCCAGCTCCATGACGGGGAAGATTGAGGAGATTCCCCTCCCGGACCTGCTCCAGCTCTTCCACACGTCCAAGAAGAACGGCGTGCTCGTGGTGAACAACGCCCACGAGGGTCGCATCTACCTGCGCCAGGGCCGCGTGTACTACGCGGTCATCGACGACAACCACAACCTGGGCCCGCAGAAGAGCTTCAACCGCATCGTCACCTGGGAAGAGGGTGACTTCGAGCTGCGCCCGGCGGACTCGCAGGAGTTCATGGTGGAGCTGGACTCCTCCACCGAAGCGCTCCTGATGGACGCCCTGCGGCAGCTGGACGAGTTCAAGCGGCTGCAGCCGAACCTGCCGCCCATGGCCACGGCGCTGCGCATCGCGCAGCCGCTGACGGCGCCCTTGAAGGAACTGACGCCGGAGCATTTGGACGTGCTGCAGCTGGTGCACAACCACGGCTCACTGGGCGGCGTGCTGGACCACTCGGATGGCGACGACGTGCTCACCGCCGAAACGGTGGTGCAGCTCATGAAGCGCGACTACGTGCGCGCGGAGTAGGGCGCGGGGGAACACCATGGCGGGCGAGAAACCGGTGAAGGCCAAGCGCCTCACCGAGATGAGCCACTGCGCGGGCTGCGCGGCGAAGCTCAAGGCGGGGGACCTGGCGAAGGTCCTGGGCGGGCTGAAGGGGAAGACGTCTCATCCCCGGGCCCTGGTGGGATTCAACACGAATGACGACGCCGCCGTGTACCAGGTGGCGCCGGGCATGGCCGTGGTGGAGACGGTGGACTTCTTTCCGCCGCTCGTGGACGACCCGTTCCAGTTCGGCGCCATCGCCGCGGCCAACGCCCTGTCGGACATCTGGGCCATGGGCGCGAAGCCGCTGTTCGCGCTCAACCTGGTGTGCTTCCCGGACGAACTGCCGCTCAAGACGCTGCAGAAGATTCTCGCGGGCGGCCAGTCCAAGGCGGACGAGGCGGGCATCCCCATCCTCGGCGGCCACAGCATCCGCGACCCGGAGCCCAAGTTCGGCATGGCCGTCACCGGCGTGGTGCACCCGAAGAAGGTGCTCACCAACGCGGGCGCGAAGCCGGGGGACGTGCTGCTGCTCACCAAGCCCGTGGGCACGGGCATCGCCACCACCGCCATCAAGCGGGGCCTCGCGTCCAAGGCGCTGACGAAGCGCGTGACGGCGCAGATGGCCACGCTCAACAAGGCGGCCGGTGAGGTGTTCGCGTCGGGTGCGTTCAAGGTGAACGCGCTCACGGACGTGACGGGCTTCGGCCTGCTGGGCCACCTGCTGGAGATGATGAACGGCGCGAAGACGCGCGCGGCGGTGGACCTGGAGCGCATCCCGCTCATCGCGGAGGTGCCCGCGCTGGCGGAGGCCGGTGTGATTCCAGGCGGCACGAAGACGAACCTCGCCCACGTGAAGAAGCAGGTGACGTTTCCGGAAGGGCTGCCGGAGCACATCCAGTGGCTGCTCGCGGATGCGCAGACCAACGGCGGCCTCCTGGCCAGTGTGCCCGCGCGCCATGCGCTCAAGGCCATCCAGGCGCTGGAGAAGGCGGGCGTGGACGCGGCCCTCATCGGCGAAGTGCAGGCGGGCCGCCCCGGCATCGACGTCATCGGCTGAGGCGACCGCGTCCGGGAGCGGATTTCGCCTCCGGGCCGGGCCTCCGCTAACATCCCTGCGCGAATGTCGCCGCGCCGCTTCCCTCTCGGTCTCGTCATGCTCGCGTGCCTCCTGCCGGCCCTCGCCGGAGCGGGGGAGCGCGGCGCTCGCATCGTCATCGACCCGGGACATGGCGGGGCGAAGGAGGGCGCGAAGGGGCCCGGCGAAATCTGGGAGAAGGAGGTCGCGCTCCAGATTGCCCAGCGCCTGCGCGACAAGCTGGAGGCCGCGGGCAGCGAGGTGTTCCTCACGCGTGACCGCGACACGCTGATGGCGCTGTCGGAGCGGGTGGAGTTCTCCAACATCCAGCGGCCGGACCTCTTCCTCTCCATCCACGCCAACTCCATGCCCACGAAGCGGCTGCGCGAGCGCACCGAGGGCATCGAGACGTACTTCCTCTCCGCCAACGCCTCCGGTGAGGCGGCGCGCGCGGTGGCGGACCGAGAGAACGCGGAAGCCCCCACGGCCCGTGCGGCGCGTGGACACTCCACGCTGGCCTTCATCCTGGATGACCTGGCGCGCACGGAGGCGCACTCGGATGCGTCCCGGCTGGCCTACGCCATCCACCCGCGGCTGGTGTCGAAGAGCGGCGCGGCGGACCGGGGCGTGCAGCAGGCGCCCTTCTTCGTCCTCACGGGCGTGGAGGCGCCGGCGGTGCTGATTGAAGTGGGCTTCATCTCCCACCCGCAGGAGGGCGCGCGGCTGGGGAAGGCCGCGTACCAGGAGACGCTGGCGGAGGCCATCGCGGACGGGGTGCAGGCCTTCCTCCGGGAGACGCGGCGGCGGGACTCCTCGCCCTCGCAACCGGTGGCTGGATCCACCGCGCCCTGATAAAGCGTGGGGGCTTCGCCTGTCCCTCCCTGTCAGGAGCCTTTCCCCGTGCGTTCGTTCAACCGTGGTGCGCTGGACCTCCGGCCTGTCACCCTCACGCCCAACGTCAACCGCTACGCGGAGGGCTCCGTCCAGGTGGAGTTCGGCCACACCAAGGTACTCGTCACCTGCTCGGTGGAGGACCGCGTCCCGCCGCACCTGATGGGCAAGGGCTCGGGCTGGGTGACGGCCGAGTACGGCATGCTCCCGCGCGCCACGCACACCCGCGGCGCGCGCGAGGCCGCCAAGGGCAAGCAGTCCGGCCGCACCATGGAGATCCAGCGGCTCATCGGCCGTGCCCTGCGTGCGTCGGTGGACCTGCAGGCGCTGGGCGTGCGCACCTTCACGCTGGACTGTGACGTCATCCAGGCGGACGGCGGCACGCGCACCGCGTCCATCACCGGCGCGTACGTGGCGCTGGTGATGGCCATGCGCTCGCTCAACAAGCCGGGCCTGCTGAAGGGCCTCACGCCGCTGGCCGCGGTGTCCGTGGGTGTGGTGAACGGCGAGGTGCGCGTGGACCTGGACTACGACGAGGACTCCACCGCGGAGGTGGACCTGAACCTCGTGGCCACGGGCGACGGCCGCATCGTGGAGGTGCAGGGCACCGCCGAGCACAAGCTCTTCGACCGCAAGTCGATGGACGCGATGCTGGACGGGGGCCTGGCCGCCATCCAACAGCTCGCCGCCGCGCAGGCGAAGGTGCTGGGATGAAGCCGAAGCTGCTCTTCGCCACCGGCAACGCCGGCAAGCTGCGTGAGCTGCGCGCGCTCGTGGGAGACGCGGTGGAGGTGGTGTCCCTCAAGGACCTGCCCCCCATCCCCGAGCCCGTGGAGGACGCCGACACCCTCGAGGGGAACGCGGTGAAGAAGGCCCGCGAGTACTCGAAGGCCACCGGCCTGCCCGCGCTGGCGGACGACTCCGGGCTGTTCGTGGACGCGCTGGACGGACAGCCCGGCGTGCTTTCCGCCCGGTACGCGCCGGGGGACGACAAGGCCCGGTACGAGAAGCTCCTCACCGAGCTGGCGGACGTGCCGGATGAAAAACGCACCGCGTCCTTCCGCTGCGCCCTGGCGTTGGTGACGGGGAGGGGTGACGAGGCCCGGGTGGAGGTGGGCCGCTGCGAGGGCGTCATCCTGCGGGCTCCGAAGGGGACGAACGGCTTCGGCTACGACCCCGTGTTCCAGGTGGAGGGGGAGGGCGGGCGCTCCATGGCGGAGCTGGCGCCGGAGGAGAAGTCGCGGGTGTCGCACCGGGCCCGGGCCTTCCAGTTGATGAGGCGCCATCTGTTGGCGCTTTGACCGGCCGGGCGGGCGTCAGGAAGAGCAAGCTTGCGCGTCCGTCCGCGTTAGGCGAAGAATGCAGCACTTCTCGGGGCGTAGCGCAGCCTGGTAGCGCACCTGCCTTGGGCGCAGGGGGTCGGAGGTTCGAATCCTCTCGCCCCGATTTGAAGTGCCGTGATGTTTCAGCAGTGAGGACCGGCCAGCTCCAGTAGCTCAGCTGGATAGAGCACCGACCTTCTAAGTCGGGGGTCGCAGGTTCGAGCCCTGCCTGGGGCGCTAATCTGCTGGCCGGTGGTTTTGGGCCTTGAACAGCCCCGGTTTCCACGGTAGGAGACCGCCGCAGCAACGCCGTGAGACGTGCGAAGTGACGGCGAATGTAGCTCAACTGGTTAGAGCGCCGGACTGTGACTCCGGAGGTTGCCGGTTCGATCCCGGTCATTCGCCCTTCTTTGCTTCCCCGCGCCTATAGCTCAACTGGATAGAGCATCGGCCTTCGAAGCCGAGGGTTGGGGGTTCAAGTCCCTCTGGGCGCACTGTCTCAACCCTCTTGAAGCCGCGTCAGACGCCGCCTCCCGGCTCCGCGCTTCGGTTCCCCACAGTCCAAACGCATCCACCGCACCCCGTGCGGCACTGGAATCGTTCACGGGGAAATAATTCCTGTCATCGACGTCTGGTTTGTCTAAAAGGCGCCTCATCTTTCGTAGAAGGGGCATATGACAAACAAGACGAACGCCAGGCGTTGGGACGCGTGGCGATGTGTTGCGAGGTTCGTGGTCGCGGTGTCTGCTTTCAGCACGGTTGCGTGCGGACCTGAAAGCGCCCCAACCCTGGCGCCAGCCAATCCGAAAGCCAGTGAATCGGCGCTCACGGACTTCACGGATGATCGCGTGGATGTCTATGGGACGGCGAATATCAACCTGCTGGACCTTGCGATGAATTCAACGCCCAGCCGGATGTACACAGGGGGGGCACCTACCGCGGCCCAGCTGGCCGCGAGCACACCGCTGGGGACCGCGAAGAATCTCTGCCCCAGTGAGCGCTTCCTGAGCGACCCGACGTTGGCGGATTGCTCGGGCGTGCTCATCGACGACGACGTCGTGCTGACCGCGGCGCATTGCCTGAGCTCCATCTGCGATGGGAGCTGGGTCTTTGGCTACTACCACACCTTCACCGGGTACATTCCCCCCATGACGAGCGCGGATGCATTCCAGTGCTCGAGTGTCATTGTCAAGGGAGCTGCCTGGGTCAACGACTACGCGGTCATCCGATTGAATCGTGCCGCGACGCCCCGGTTCAAGCCGGCGCGGGTTGCCTTCGGCAACAATCCATTCCCCGTGGGTCACCCCATGGGAATGATTGGTTCGCCTTCGGGGATGCCGCTGAAGATCGACGCGGCAGGGGTCCTGCACGCGGACACCACGTCCACCAAGATCGCAGCGTCCCTGGATGCATTCGGTGGGAACTCAGGAAGCGCGGTGTACGATCTGTCGGGCTACACCGTCGCGGGCGTCCTCTATGCCGGCCGGGGCGGGGATGACTACGTGCCGGGCCCTGGGGGGACCTGCAACGTGGTGAACCGGGTGCTGTCGAGTTATACCGGCTCCGCCTACCCCATCCGGCTCGTGTTGAATGACCTCTGCGCAACGCCCGGCTTCACCAGCGATCGCCTCTGCTTCAAGCACAAGGGTGCGCTGGAAAGCATCGACAGCGCGGGCTGGGTGTCAGGGTGGATCTTCGACCGCAGGACGCCGGAGGCCCCGGTCACGGTCTCGATCAACATCACCCGCACGACCTTCCCCCCTGCCGCTACGACGCTCACCGTTCTGACGGATCAAGTCCGGACGGACATCAACCAGGAGTTCGGCCTCACGGGAGCCCATGGTTTCCGCTTCCAGCTGCCGGCCTCGTACCGCACGACAGGGTTTGTGGGCGCTCAGGTCTCGGAAGTCACCTTTCCCGTCTACGTCTACAATCTGCCTGGGAGTGGCATGTTCTACAACCTGACGCCGTGAGCCGCATCGAGGCCGCCAACGTGTAGCAAGACGCCCGCGTCCCCTCTTCGGGAACGCGGGCGTTCTTCAGCTCAGCGAATGACGCGGCCTCAGGCCTCCGGGTTCGTCCCGGCGCGGTCCTTGGAGGACGGCGCCTGGCAGCGCAGCTCCGTCTCCGCCTCCAGCGCGGTGAGGTTCTCGCGCATGGCCTTCGCCCAACGGGCCCGGGGCTGCTCCATCAGCTTCTCGTGAGCCAGGTCGATGGTCTCGCTCAGCTCGTCGTCGGACAGCTCGGACGTCGTCTTTCCCTTGTGGGGGCCGAACGCCACCACCACCGCGCTCGCCTTCGAACGCTCGGGCGTCTGGGACACGGGCACCGCCGCCACCGTCGTGGCCGGCGCCAGCGGCACGTCCACGTCGAGCCGCGCCTCCTCCTTCTCCATCGTCCGCGCCGTCTCCACCGCCTTGGCGGCTTCCGCGGGGGCGGGGGCCGGAGCCAGGGTGGGGAAGGACGCCTTCACCGGGCCCGGCTTCGAGCCCAGCACCTCATAGGAACCGGAGGCGGGCGCGGGTTCGTCGTGCGCGTCGTACTCCTCGGCCGGCATCTCCTCGCGCACGTACAGTCCGCCGAAGGCCTCCGGGTACGCCTTGCGCAGCGCCGCCACGCGCGCGCACTTCTCGATCATCGTCGTGGGAATCTTGGCCCACAGCGGCGTCTGCTGGACGTAGCCGGAGAAGTCGAGCCACACGACGACGGGCAGCTTCCCCTCGCGCACCACTCGCGACCAGGCACCCACCAGGGCGCCCTTGCGCTTGGCCGGGTTGAAGCGGTGCACCACTTCGCCCTTGCCCTGGTCCACGACGATTTCGTCCTCGGCGAACACCGCGCTCGCCTGGATGCCCTTGAAGTCCGGAAAGCGCTCCGCCCGGGCGAGCATCCCCGCCTCCGAGGGCTGGAACTCGTACTTCGTCACCCAGTTGGGCCGCTCCCGGTTGCCCACGTTCTGCCGGCGCGCCACGCAGAACGCTTCCTTGAGGAGCGGATCCAACCCGCTGCGCTTGCACTGCTCGATGAAGAGGGCGAACTCGTCCTCGCTGATTCCCCGGGGGCAGATGGTCCGCTTCACCAGGTCCACCCGCTCCCGGTTCCAGGCCGCGCCCTGCGGCGACGTCGTTCCTTCCGCCTTCACATTCGCATCCATCACTGTGTCTCCAGCACCGCTCGAAAAGGCGGACGACCCTCGCCCGCCCACATGGTTGCCCGGGCACACGGCGCACGACCCGTGGAGCAGGGGCCTGGACGGTCCCCCTGCTACAGGCCTGCAGCGCGACCCGAGGCGTGGATCAACATGCGAGCCGGGCAGGCCCTTCGCATCGCTTCCCGGACGCGGGGACGGCCGGCCGCACGCCGGGCATCCGGTTCCACCGCGGAGAATGTGAGGGGGGTGCAAAAACGTTTTGACAGAGCGGGCGGCGACCGGTATTCACCGCGCCACCTCGGACGTCGCGAAGCCAACGCGGCCGAAAGCAAAGCCGGGAGCGTAGCTCAATTGGCAGAGCAATGGACTCTTAATCCATAGGTTGTGGGTTCGATTCCCTCCGCTCTCACTCGCAGGGCCCCTTCTGGAAACGGAAGGGGCCCTGTGTCTTTTCCGGCACTCCCTGACGGGGAGGTCCGCTCGGGAAAGCCCCTGTCGTCCGCGGACGTTTCGGAGTAGGACGGCGGTCGCGCGACGCGTCGGGCGGGTGGCGAAACTGGTAGACGCGCCAGACTTAGGATCTGGTACCGCAAGGTGTGAGGGTTCGAGTCCCTCCTCGCCCATTTCGCGTTGACCCGTTCGTGCCTATCCCCTAAAGCCGCACGTCCCACTTTCCGGTTGCCGCCCCGGGACGTATAGCCCGTGGAGGCGGCGAGCGAGGCCCGCATGAAGGTCCAGGTCGAAGAGCTCTCTCCCATCGAGAAGAAGCTCTCCATCGAGGTCGACTCCGCCCGCGTCGTTGAGGAGCTCAACCGCGCGTACGCCGCGCTCAGCGGCCAGGTGAAGATGCCCGGCTTCCGTCAGGGCAAGGTCCCCCGCCGCATCCTCGAGCAGAAGTACCGCGAGCAGGTGGAGGACGACGTCATCCAGCGCGTCGTGCAGAAGGCCTACCTGGACGCCGTGCGCGAGCACAAGGTGGAGGCCGTCGCCTCTCCCCAGGTCACCAACTCCGGCCTCAAGCCCAACGCCCCCTTCAGCTTCGAGGCCCGCGTCGAGGTGAAGCCGAAGGTGGAGGCCAAGGACTTCGAGGGCCTGTCCCTCACGAAGGTGGACACCGCCGTCGCTGACGACGCGGTGAACCAGCAGATCGAGAACATGCGCCAGAACCTGGGCCGCATCGAGCCCGTCACGGACCGCGACACCGCGGCCCAGGACGACCAGGTCACCATCGACTTCGAGGCGAAGGTGGACGGCAATGCGTTCCCCGGCAGCAAGGCGGACGGCATTGGCGTGCGCGTGCAGGACGGCGACCTCATCCAGGGCAACATCCCGCAGCTGGCGGGCGTGAAGGTCGGCGAGTCCAAGGACGTCGAGTACACCTTCCCCCAGGACTACCAGGCCGAAGAGGTCCGCGGGAAGACGGCCGTCTTCCACATCACCGTCAAGGAGCTGAAGAAGGCGGTGGTGCCGGAGCTCAACGACGACTTCGCCAAGCAGACGGGCGTCGCGCAGACGGTGGATGAGCTGCGCGCCAAGGTCCGCTCGGACCTGGAGAAGGCCCGGAAGAACCAGTCCACCGTGGACGAGCGTGACGGGCTCATCAAGGCGCTGCTGGAGAAGAACCCGTTCGACGTGCCCCGCGCCATGGTGGAGCGCGCCATCGACTCCATGATGGAGGGCGCCTTCCGCCAGATGCAGCGCCAGGGCATCGACCCGCGCCAGCTGGGCCTGGACTTCAACCGCCTGCGTGACGAGATGCGGGAGAAGGCCACCCTGGAGGTGAAGGGCACGCTGCTCTTCGAGGCCATTGCCCAGCAGCAGAACATCCAGGCGTCCGACGAGGACGTGGAGAAGCGCATCGAGGACCTGGCCATCGAGGCCAACCAGCCGGTCGCCCAGGTGAAGAAGTACTTCAAGGGCCCGGACGAGCGCCTTGGGTTGTCTCTGCGACTCCGCGAGGAAAAGACGATTGAATTCCTCAAGGGCCGGGCGAAGTATTCTTGAGGTCTTTTCCTCAAGCCTTCTGAGTTCCTTCTAGAGGTCCATCCGACATGCCCTTCATGCCCGTCCCCTACGTCATCGAGCAGACCCACCGGGGTGAGCGCTCGTACGACATCTACAGCCGGCTCCTGAAGGACCGCATCGTCATGCTGGGAACGGAGATCGACGATGACGTGGCCAACGCCATCGTCGCCCAGCTCCTGTTCCTGGAGTCCGAAGACCCGGACAAGGACATCAACCTCTACATCAACTCGCCCGGTGGCTCGGTGACGGCGGGCCTGGCCATCTACGACACGATGCAGTACGTCAAGGCGCCCGTCTCCACCATCTGCGTGGGGCAGGCGGCCTCCATGGGCGCGGTGCTGCTGCTCGCCGGCGCGAAGGGCAAGCGCTACTCGCTGCCCTCCAGCCGC
This sequence comes from Corallococcus sp. AB030, assembly GCF_003668965.1. NCBI lineage: Bacteria > Pseudomonadati > Myxococcota > Myxococcia > Myxococcales > Myxococcaceae > Corallococcus > Corallococcus sp. AB030. The sequence continues at coordinate 1,898 of NZ_RAWQ01000139.1, read as the reverse complement.
ATCATGATCCACCAGCCGCTGGGCGGCGCGCGCGGCCAGGCGACGGACATCGAAATCCAGGCCCGTGAAATCCTTCGCATGAAGGCCAAGCTCAACGAGCTCATCGTCAAGCACACCGGCCAGACGATCGAGCGCGTGGAGAAGGACACGGACCGCGACTACTTCATGGGCGCCACGGAGGCGAAGGCGTACGGCATCCTCGACGCCATCCAGGACCCCCGGAAGGTCGTGGGCGTGAAGCCGGAAGAGAAGAAGTAGACACACCGACATCCGAGCGGACCGGGGTGTCAACCACCCGGTCGGCGGCCGGGGGTGCTGGGAATCTTCTCCCGCGCCTCCGGCCTTCTGTTTTCTCCCATCACCGGTATTTTCCCCTTGTTAAGTACCCGGAAGGTGCGTGGACGTTCCGGATGGGGGCTGACTAGATTGGTGTGGGCAGGGGACCGGACGCGAAGCGGGTTGGGGCCTTTCAGGCGCAGCGAGGGATTTCATGGCGGGTAAGAACGTGGAGAAGCGAGACAACCAGACCCTCTGCTGCTCCTTCTGCGGCAAGTCGCAGAAGGAGGTGAAGAAGCTCATCGCGGGCCCGACGGTCTACATCTGCGACGAGTGCATCGGGCTGTGCAACGACATCATCGCGGAGGAGATCGACCGCGAGGAGACCAAGGACACCAAGCTGCGCATCCCCCGGCCCTCTGAAATCAAGGCCGTGCTGGACGAGTACGTGGTGGGCCAGGAGCGCGCGAAGAAGACGCTCTCCGTGGCGGTGCACAACCACTACAAGCGCATCGAGTCCAAGGTCGCCATGGACGATGTGGAGCTGCAGAAGAGCAACATCCTGCTGCTCGGCCCCACGGGCTCCGGCAAGACGCTGCTCGCGCAGACGCTGGCGCGCATCCTCAACGTCCCCTTCACCATCGCGGACGCCACGTGCCTCACGGAGGCCGGCTACGTCGGTGAGGACGTGGAGAACATCATCGTCAACCTGCTCCAGGCCGCGGACCACGACATCGAGCGCGCGCAGCGGGGCATCGTCTACATCGACGAAATCGACAAGATTGCCCGCAAGTCGGAGAACCCCTCCATCACCCGCGACGTGAGCGGCGAGGGCGTGCAGCAGGCGCTGCTGAAGATCATCGAAGGCACGGTGGCCAACGTCCCGCCCAAGGGTGGCCGCAAGCACCCGCAGCAGGAGTTCCTGCAGGTGGACACCACCAACATCCTCTTCATCTGCGGCGGCGCGTTCGGCGGCCTGGAGCAGGTGATCGAGCGGCGCCTGGGTGGGCGCAGCCTGGGCTTCGGCGCGGAGATCCAGTCGCGCAAGCAGCGCAACCTGAGCGAGCTGCTCAAGCACGTGGAGCCGGAGGACCTGCTCAAGTTCGGCATGATTCCGGAGTTCATCGGCCGTCTGCCCATCATCACCGCGCTGGAGGAGCTGGACGAAGGCGCGCTCGTGAACATCCTGGGCGAGCCCAAGAACGCACTCACCAAGCAGTACCGCAAGCTCTTCGAGCTGGACGGCGTGTCGCTGAAGTTCACCGACGGGGCCTTGAAGGCCATCGCGTCGGAGGCCATCCGCCGCAAGGCGGGCGCTCGCGGCCTGCGCTCCATCCTGGAGACGGCCATGCTGGACGTGATGTACGAAATCCCGTCCCGCAAGACGGCCCGCGAGGTGCTCATCTCCGAGGAGGTCATCCTCAAGAAGAGCGAGCCCGTCGTCCTGCACTCGCAGGACAACAAGGAGACGCCAGAGCCGAAGAAGGAATCCGCCTGAGTTGAGGCGGAGCATCCTCTAGGGGCACGCAAGGGCCTGATGGGGATGACGGGGCGCGTCACGGTCATTGGACCGGGACGCGCCCCTGTCCCTTATACACATCTCCGAGCCCACGAGACGCTCA